>NZ_JAFLPN010000011.1:0-130344 GCF_029870785.1 Brevibacillus sp. AY1 | reverse complement strand
AGAGGTGCTCAGGTGGTCAACTTTTTTATGAGCGATGTACCACTAGGTGGTCAATTATTAGATTAGCATTCACACACATTTATTGAAGATGAAAACGGTCTAGTGACGGAAGAACTAACATTTGAAGAATTCCGTCTGTTGGTCGAGTATTCCGAGTTTCTTTTTCAAAAGCACTACTTTGGTCTAACCAACGAAGTGTTTGAGAACATCCATCACAGAGAACAATTGGAAGCAGAGACTTATAGGCTTGAACAAATGGAGTTAGAACAACTGGAAGCAATATTTTTCGATTAAACACATTTTAATCATATTTATTATCTGAATATTAAAAATATAAATGGCAAATTCGACAGCCGAAAGGGGTAATTCACAATGACAAAGAATCATTTAAACGAAAATTACGAACCAAATAAATTAATCAGATTGGCGTGGAAATGGTTTTGTGAGATTCACGAAAGCAGTTTAAGCCCATTAGCATTTAAAGTGGGGTACCGTCTTTACAAATACATTATGCACCTATGCTCTGAACAAACCACAATTATTGGCGACTACTTTCAGTTCTCTTATCTGAAAGAAGACCTTGCTTCTGATCTGGGAGTATCCAGCTCAGCATTGAGACAAAAGGGCAAAAAGCGAAACAATATGACTGTTTGGGAAGAACTAGAGCGTGTCGGATTTATGATTAAGGACGGTGGAAAGGGAAAGGTTACGGTATTCAGTATCCCACTGTTTGCGACCGATCCAATACAGCCTATTAAAGTCGGAACATTCTACAAAAATTGGATAGGCGAAGAAAAATGGTTGGAGTACCTCAATAATTTGCGTGACCAACTAAACGGCACTTTTGAAGAACGAATCAATCGAAACTGGAAAGAAATCGACTTTTCTAAGGAGAACATCAATAATTTTAAAATTTATCCAAAGGACAAGCCTCATCAGAAAGAAACAAAATTGCGTTATCAACTTTTCTGTTTAGTAGAAAAACACGGTTTTAAAGTTCAAGAATTTCAGGATGATGTATTTAAACTTTTTGGGGCAATGGTAAAGTTCCACACAAAATTCCGACAAGAGATAAACTTCGAAGTGTTACAAAGAGCCATTCGGAATGTCTATATCGGAAAAAAAGCAGACGATTTTCAATCACTGTACGGTTATTTAATGGCAGCCATTCAAGATGAGGATATTGTTATGATTGGAGCAAGTAGCGGTATGACCGAAAATGAACAAGATAATCTACGAAAGCAATTACGAAATGAGCGAATACAGAAAAGAATTGAAAAAGCCGAAAAAATGGCAAGGCAGACTAAAGCAAAGCAAGAACACACACAACAAGATATCATTTTAATGGAATTCGTTAATTCACCCCAACCATCAGAAATGGACTACGATGAAGCACTTTTATTTGGCTTTGAGAAAGGCGATATAGGAAATGACCTACCTTATATCGCTTGACCAATCGATTACTACACCAGGCTACTCAGTATGGAAAATTGACGATAACCAATGTTGTTTCCTTCTTCAATATGGGACGATTAAGCTGAATAAACGGCTCCCGTACTTTGAACGCATCATCAGCTTGGAGCAGATTTTAGATCATCTATTGTCTACTTATCCGATTAATATAGCAGTCGTAGAAGACATTCAGAAGCACCGCGGCGCAAGTATTACGACATATAAGAAACTGGCTTATTTGCATTTCTTCCTTACATACTATTTTTTCATTAGAAAAATCGAATGCCATACCATCCACGTCAATACGTGGAGGTCAGGTCTTAAAAAAATGATTGGCGTTTCCAAAGTGGATAAATCAACTGTTCACCAGTTTTTTCATACATTACTGCAACATCCTTCTGATTTCTCAAACGATAAGAGCGACAGTTTGGGCTTAGCCATACATATGTGTACCAATGTTTTGCAAACGAAAAATGTTGACTTGGATAATGCAATATCAAAAACGTTGCCTGAATAATTTCAAAATGATTTAAAAATGATCCTTGGCATTCTTGTTCCCGTCCCTTATACTGGGTTCCACCATATTCAATATTCTGGAAAATAGATTTTTGACCAAGTTTTCATAATTAACCTTGAAAGGATGGGAACAAAATGCTTCATTTTATCGATTCACTCATCACGCCAAACAATATATTTTTTACGGGGTTGTTCCTCATTGGATTAGGCAGTTTACATCGTTACATCCTGAAACTTGAAAAGAAAGAATTGGAGAGCTGATTCATTCATCTTTGTTTTACACTTTTTCCTGAGGAGGGATTACGATGGACTATTCCAATAAAAATGTTGCGTTCTATATTCGTGGGCGAACGATTCGTACTATTGCAAAACAACAAGGTGCCATCAATCGATTTGCCAAAACCCATAATATCAGCCAAGGGAGAATGGAAATCTTCGAGGATCACTGCGACTCGGATGAAGCCCGTCCTGAACTTTTCCGTCTCATTGAAAATGCAGAGCGATTTGATGCTGTCGTAATGTACTCCTACCATCCATTACACATTGATATTGAGAAATATCAATTGTTAGAGAACGCTCTTACAGTGAATGGGCTGGAAATATCGCTCATTCACAGCTAAGAGGGGTGATTCCGATGACGTATCGTGGAGTGGTCGAGTATGCCCAGCAAAAAATAATGCTTTTGCTGGTTACGATTTTGCTTTGTACTGTCGCCTGTATTTTGGCTTTTTTCTTCTCGTTTCCTTGGAGAATACCAGTTGAAATCCTTGGTGTTTGCTTGTTATATTATGCTAGCTTGTTCCTTTCGGAAAAGAAAAGCAAAGCTTCCTTGTCCGCAATCGAATTCAAGGTATCTAAAGGATATTTCTTCGGAATCATTGTTGTAAATAAGACCTATCAAATGGAACAGCAGTATGAGCTAAAGGAATTTCTTGAATTTATTGAAAGAAGAGAAATAAAAACATTCGGCATACCCTCGATAGACGAGCTAACCAACGCAAAGATTACCTTTATTCGGGAAGATACTGCGTAACTGAAAAAATCATTTTCTATTGACGGAAGCAATAAAAAGCTGACCGTCTATTTTTTTCAACAAATCCTTATTTTTTGCCGTTATTAATGGATTTTTTTCTATTAATTGAAGAATATGCCCTATGTTTATCGTCTTCTTGAATTGAATGGTTTATTAATAACTCTGTTACATAACTCGTCCTGTTCTAAGTATCACTATGAACATTCCGTTGCAATTATTCGTATACAATATATTTTATATATCTTTCGTATCGTATATATCTGAATTATTGGATATTTGTATCCAGTATATAAAAGATATTGGGTTCATTTGTTCTTTTAGTTACGCCGCTATTGTTGTAAAAATTACTTTTTATTGAGATAATTACGTTATGTTTAATTAGACGAGGTTGAACAGCATTATAGAGCCAATGGCAATAAGAATAGACCAATCAAAGATTGGTCTAAACGATTTTTCGAAACCAGTTTAATGGAACTGGATATCAATTTTTTTCTTATTATCAGCCTGTATTTTAGGCATACGAATTTCCAATACTCCATTTTTATATGTCGCTTTTATACCTTCAGTATTAACACGACTTGGCAATGCAACAGAACGTTGAAAACGACCAACAAAACGTTCTTGTCTATGCATCTGTTCCTCTTTGACTTCATTAACTCTGTTAATAGAACCACTAATGGTAAGCATATTATGATCAACATCGATATTTACATCTTCTTTCTTTTCTAAGCCAGGAATATCACATGTTGCCACAACTTCATTCTCTGTTTCATGAATATCAATGTTCAGTGTCCCCAACCCCTGACCTATACTTGTCCTAAAAGTCATAAAATCATCGTTGAAGAAGTGGTCCAATTCTTTCCTCATGTTTTCAAGATGGCGAAATGGTTTGTAAGGGATTAATGACATAAAGCAAAAACACCTCCATTTTTATTTTTCCGTAATTATTATTACCAACTATTCGAAGTATTATTCAGCTAAGGACTATCTTTTCGGCTTTGATACGACCGCAACTACCCAATTAACAGATAACCTAAAAGTTTTTGGAGAGACCTCACAAATATACCTAGTATTACTATATAATTATTTTTTATGGCAAGGTTTATGTTTTGTATTCGGAATTTGGCATTATAGCGTTTTTCTAAAACCAACATTTGACCATTATTTACTGAAGAACTCATTTTTAGATAATGATACAGCCATAGGTGTTTAACTGCCTTAAGTTAATCTTTAGGAAAAAAAACCCAACTAGGAATAAACTGGCTGGGATTTTTCGTTACTATTATTCAAAGGAACTTATCCGCCCTTGAAACAGCTTCTTCTTCCGATAGCATATCGAATAACCATCTCATTTCACTGACGACCTGTTGAATTCTCTTTTTATCAATGCCTGTATTTTTCAAGGCAAGAACTGCATAGCTGATTGCCTCTTCATTTGACATGTTTGTATCCTCTCCTCTTGGACAATATCCTGCTAATTGATTTTACAGCTAAACAGAAAAATGAAAAAAAGCGAAGGATCTCCTTCGCAAATAGAGATAAATTACACAGAAATTATTAGAAAAGGTATAACAATGACAAAGCTAAAGAGAGTAGAAGGTTGCTCACTCTATTTAACGAATTAATTTTATTATGAAAGATGATTTTGTCCAAATGCTTGTTAAATCACATCATCTAATTTTCTTAGAACACCGACTAATTCCTCTCTACGGTGCAGAGTGTAAATTTCGGTTGAGGAAGTATGCCGATGGCGGAGCAACTCTTGAGCTTTCTTTATATTTCCTGTCTCATCGATAATGCGCTTTCCAAATGTATGGCGCAACTGATGAGATGTGAATTCGACCCCTGATGTTTTCCGAACCCTGTCAATCATTTTGACCACCGCTCTTTTACCAGCCCGTGGGGTTCGTCTGCTGACAAACAAATAAGGACTGTCGGCAAACCTGCTCTGAGAGCGCTGTTCCATCCATTGGTCTAATGCTTTTCGCAATTCCTGGCTTTCCAATGGCAACTCAGCATAGAAACCACCTTTACCTTCCCTGATTATCACTTTCTGCTTACCAGCTGTACGGATAATGTCGCTAATATGCAGGCTGATTGCTTCCTCTTGCCGTAAACCCAAATACAACATCAAATAAATCATGCATCGGTCACGATCACGCAGAAAGTCATTCGGTTCTTTTTCAATTGCTTTTCTGATCTCCCTCACTTCGTCCTTGTCTAAATATTTTGGCTCTCTTAACCGTTCAAGTTCCGAGAGAGCCTCGTCTTTAATTTGAATAACACCTTTAAATTGACCAGTCGCTTGTAAATACTCCAACCACTTCCGTATTCCAGCCAATTTTTTATTGATGGTCTTCGGATGATTTTTTCTGACCGTCTTTAGATACGATTTGAATTCCAACAGCAACAACTGAGAAATTTCGTCTTCTTGATCTGGAAGTCCAGCGTGCCACTGTCGATACTCCTGTACCGTGGCAAGGTAGGACTTAATTGTTTGATCTCGTACCTCTTGTTCTCTGAGATAGGTGGCAAAATCCATTCCGCCTCACTCTCCTTAACATTCTACGCCCTATTTTTATTGAAAAGATGCCTATGCTTGTCTAACATTCTGTACCCTTTTATAGCACGAAAGGTCATAGAATCCAAATTCTATGACCTAACTGACTCGCCAAACTTTAAAGGAAATTAAAAACAGCTCCACAGGAACTGTTTTACATCTAATCAAATCCTTATGCAGTTTCCACTTCTTCTTCAAGCTGAATTTTTTTATCTGTTTCTCTTGCTGTTACTAAATGCCAATACAATTTGTCCAGTTGAACTGTTGGATGATTCATCATTTGGTTCAGAATACCCTCATGTTCATTAAGAGTTAGCTCATCCAACTGTTTTTGCGCTTCTTTATCATTTGCCAGGCTTTCATCTTTATATCTAAATCCTTGCCAGTGATAACTTTGGGGATTTTTCTTATTTACTGAAAGTTCACACTCTAGTATTGGTGAAAAGGATTGTAGGTTAAACTCAACAATCAACTGCCAAGAGGCTCCCTCTTCAAGATATTCCAAGCGTGAAATTTTCATATCTAATAGCTTCATACAGCGCCTCCTAATTTAATAGTCAGATATCATTACTCTTCTAGTTTAATTGGTAAACTCTGAAAGCCAATACTCTCCGAAAAAAATCCTCTACAATATATTATTCCATTCAAAAATAAGATTCGGACGATTTAACGTCTATCATTCCATTCTTGTAAAGTGTTATCCCATTGTTTAAAGAATTCTTCTTCCTCTATCACCGCCTGATAGATTGGCAGTAAAAACTTAGTAATTTTTGACATGACATCTTGAAATTCAAGAGTCTCGGCAATTCCAATTCGATTCAAAAAGGATTTCCATTGTTTCACTCTCGCTTCGTCTTTGGCAAATTGTTCAGAGAAAACAGGATGTTCCCTTTCAAGCTGGGTTCCTCTACGCTGAAAGGTTTCAAATACTGCCTCCATTAATACTCTTCCATCATAATGCTCCGTGGTTAACAGCGTATAAATATCATAGAAATCTTTCATTCTGCTATTCACAATAGACAGGGTGATCATAGCTTCAAACTTTTCTGAGATTACTGACTCCATTGAATACGCCTGAATATTAGGCGCTTCCATATTCAACAGTACAGGGTAATCAATCATTTGTGGCTTTGGAACAATCACATCCCCGAAACCAATATCAAGTTGAAGCACCTTCCTCATTCTCCCTAGCAACGATGGGATCTTAATACGAATCCCTTCATAATCCGCATCCTCTTTGATCCGTTCCGCCGTTATAGCTGCAACATCAAAATTCACACCGTCGTCTTCTTCAATTGGCATAGTGCATATTTTTTCAAAAGCATTCTTGATATACTTGATGTCATTAGCTATTTGACGGGCTAGGAAATCTATGTCTCTCGTCGGTCTTGCCTTAAACTGTGTTAAGGAAAATAGAAAAAGACCGCCTTTCAAAACAAATTTGTCTCTAAACTCCGAAATGGACAACCGATACAAGAAGCGTTCCTGAAAATACAGAAGCAACAATAGATCAAAAGCCTTTCCAGTTTGCTTGGCTATATTTCTTAATCGTTCGGAAACAGAAGCGGGAATATTTTTCTTCTCACTCATCACAAAAGCACCTCAAGATATTTTAGAAGAACTGTTTTGATTCGCAATTTTTCTGCATAGTCGACCAGTTTGGTAATATTCTTCTCGGGGCGTTGCAGATAATTTCGCAGCCCTTCCTTCATAATATCAATGCCGATTTTTTCCCTATAACGAATAATGTCACAGATGGTTTTTTCTCGATCATATATCTTGACATTATTCCCCTCTATCTCGACCTCATCAATCCCATATTGATACTGTGTTTCTGAAAAGTAAATAATCTTGATTGGTGGGTAGTCTGGTAAACTTGGCTTTTTAGCACCTCTGTATATGGCAACCTGATGTTCCCACGGGTTGTATGTAGTCAATTCATAATAAGCTAGTGCGGAGAGAAGACACATTACCCCTTTGGGAATAACTTTTGAGATTTCTACAATTTCGTCGTACTGATTTCCCTCATATTTTGCATGTCTATAAAGTCCCTGCTTAATCCGAATGATTTCACCCTCATATTCCAATCTGCGAATATAATAATGGTTAATTCCTTCGTTAAGAAAATCCTTCGTTCTAGCAAACCCTTTTTGTCGTTCAAAGATATTCAATATTTTTTCTTGTATTTGCCCATTCATTTTTTCTCACCCCTTTTACAAAATGGTCGGCAGTTAGATATAAATGCAAACCCTACTATATACTTATTCTGCTTTTAATAGCCATTTCCTTCTTTATTATTTACAAAAAGGTATGCAGTTAGACGTATAAGCAGAACTAGACAAAAAAAGCCCCGAAGTCGGGGCAAGGGTTTAGTTCTAGTTAACTTATTAAGGCTGGAACAGATATCGTGATTTCAAGCCATCGATGGTCATATTTTCTTGAACATCGGAGTGAGGAATGAGAAGATAACTCCACTCTTTACCACCATGCTCAAGCTCATGCTTGGATGCATGGGTACACCACTCCATAACTGCACGTGCTTTTGATTGAACGATACTGTCTTCCATTTCTTTCTCTTTCTTAATTTCGCAGATAAATTTACTTGTCTTGGTTTCGACAACAAAGTCTGGTTCATATGCATTGCTTTGATTGTAGTATATTTTAAAATGTTCAGCTAATGGTTTAAACCATTTGTCAACGTTCGGATCATTCTCACAAATGACTGCAAATTGACGTTCACTATCCGAATCAAACTTCTGCTCTGGGTAAAGGCATTTAATAAATCCGCCAAACACCATACTACGGATACGTGATTTATCTTCAACAGGCTGACGGAACGGTCGTACTCCTTCGGATAGCAATGTGGTATAACTAACTGGTTTAAATGTTGTAAATCCTTTGCTAACATGGACTTCGTAAGAAGTGGCGGACTCATAATAATGGTTCTTCATCTGGGAATGAATCAGTTCGGCTAACCGCCGCTGATTATACTGAAGAACATTGCGAACAGCGTTATCATCTGGCAGATAACTTTGCAAATGCTTGACCATCTGATTACATAACTCGTATAACAACTCAGCATGGTCATCATATGATATGTCAGGATAATCTATGAGCGCCGAAATCAGATAATCTTCTAATCTTTCTTCATTTGCTTGATTATTATTACGTTGCAATATTTCCCGAGTATGTGTCCTTAAATGCTGTATTAAAATATGTTCAGCAACTGGCTGCAAATTGACACTCGATACTTCCAATTCAAACGGGTGATAGCCCCAGGTTAATTCACCAACTGGCTGTACGACAATTCTCGGAATATCGATACTGTGCTGAATAGTCTGTTCAACTAACGCCTCTACCACCTGTTCTACTAATGCGTTAGTCTGCTCTGGAAATAGATCCAACTGGTTGATAAGATATTCTGAGCGTATTTCCTTAACTAATTGACGTTTAACTTCTCCAGTTGCCAAATACTTGGAACTCGGTAAATGTTCATAAGCCTGGAGTTTTCTTTGTGCCAATTCATATACACTCTTCACATCTTCCGTCTGAACTTGTTTCAGTTCGCTAGTACTTGTGGATATAGCTGAAACTTGAGCCTGAATTTGCTGAACTATACTCTGTTTCAGTTTTGGAACGGAGGTTATAGCTTGCTTCTGTTCTGTGGCTACATCTTTTCCGATATATACCCCACTGCGGATGATAGAATTCGGGTTGTTCGCCTCATCAACAATCTCTTGAAAACGATCATGAGCGATGATCGTTAATCGGTCAACTGCCTTAACTCCTGTCCTTTTTCCATAAGGTAACCGTAAACCTCTGCCAATGGACTGTTCTACGAGAGTCTTCGAATTCGCAGCTCGTAATGGAATAATCGTATAGAGATTCGTTACATCCCAGCCTTCTTTAAGCATATTGACGTGAATAACGATTTCTGTTTCTGATGCAGGATTTTCCAATTGCATCAATTCTTGAATCGTTTCGTCTTTTTCTTGACCGCTTTGGTTAGAATGAACGGTTATGACCTTGTTCCGATAACGTCCATCAAAGAAGCCCTCCGACTGGATGATACCCATTAATTTTCCTGCATGGGTAGTATCCTGCGCTACAATCAGAACAAAAGGCTTCACTATCGGCTGATGATTCTGCCTGGCGTAGACCTCCAGTTCGACTTTGGTTTCTTCATGTACAAGAATACCGTCCTCAAGCTTTAATCTTTCTAACTGCTCTTCCGTATATTGTCTTGAATTAAAGTTCTCACGAGTAGCAACGGCTGGCTCTTTAACGAACCCATCTTCCATTGCTTTATGTAACGGATAACTATAAATCACATTTTTGAAAGGAATCGTCCGAGTTCCCGATTCTATTTGAGGGGTAGCCGTTAATTCTAGTCCTAGTATCGGTTTTAATTCATTTAATACTTTTACCCCTGCGGATGCACGATAACGATGGGATTCATCCATAAGCAAAACTAGGTCAGGAAGTGAAGCTAGATACTCAAAGTAACTCTCTCCAATATATTCACTCAATCTCTTAATGCGTGGGGCTTTACCGCCACGCACTTCAGAGTTGATTTTAGAGATGTTAAATATATTAATATGAACATCGTTAAACAAGCTTCCCTGATTGCGGTTACCGATGCCATCTTCATAATTTTCACCTGTAATAATAACAGGAGGTAAAGATGCAAATTCAGCTATACCTTTAAATACATACTTTGGAGTATTAGGGGTAAAGTCTTGAATTAATTTATTATAGATCGTCAAATTGGGAGCAAGTACAAAAAAGTTCTTAATCCCCTTACTTAAATATAAATAGGAAATAAACGCTCCCATCAATCGTGTCTTTCCCACACCTGTTGCCAAAGCAAAACAAAGCGAAGGAAATTCACGTTCAAAGTCAGTGACAGTTGGGTATAAAGACTTTATTTTTTCTAACTCTGCGGCTAAAGCGTGGCTGTCGTGTCGCCCAAGTTCTATCACATTACCAACATCTGAAAGAATTTCTAACGATTCCTTCTGTGGTTTTCTTAAGCTGAGCCTAGCAGATATCGCATTTACATAGTTATTCATATCTCTTCCCCTTCACCAAACAGCTCCATTTGTTCTGTCTTTTCTCGTTGAGGAAGCTGTGCAACATTTAAGCTATAATCGTCTCTTCCAAATTCACATTTTTTAAGAACGGAAGCAGGAATTTTTTGAAAGGTAATATTGGGATAGTCCGAAGCATTCACACTATAAGCTTTGCAACAAATCAGCAACGTCTCATCTTCACCCAGTTGTTCATGAATTTGTTCAGCAATTTCCCTTGTGACTAACTGTGTTGTTGTATAGATGAAGTCCGTTTCTGTAGATTTTCCTTGTTTCCAATAAATTGCATCATCGGGCGAATACGTAAAACCATGATGTTTGCACATTGCTTCGGCTAACATTGGTGCGTTATATTCTTTATTTATGACCCAATTTCCGAACTTATCCTTCTCAAGTAAACTCGGCGCTAAGCGATAATAGCGGAATCCACCTCCGCCTTGCCAATTTACATTTTTGCTAATTCCGCCCTGATCTGTACCATCAATGACTTGCTTTATACGAGGGATGATATGAGTATGACAATGTTCCCCCAATTCAATCATAATCCACCTCCGACCCATCTTATGGGCTACTGCTCCAGTTGTGCCTGAACCAGCAAAGGAGTCAAGAACAAGGTCGCCCTCGTTTGTTGCGAGAGTTAGAATACGTTCCAACAAACGTTCTGGCTTTGGAGTAGCAAAGACTTCGTCAGAATTAAATGCTTTAACTTCTTTCTTTGCCTCCTGATTATGACCGACTTCCGTATATTTCCAAATAGTCATTGCAGTAATACCATCTTTTACATCCGATAAAAATCTTTTTATAGCAGGAACATTATTACCATCAGCACCAAACCAAATCCTACCATCCGCAACCATTTCGTTAAACTTATCCTGTGAAACCCGCCAGCAATAACCTGCAGGAGGGTTAACCACTCTTCCACTAGGAGTAGTGATAGGATAGTCTGTGTTTGCATTGTATGTCTTAACAGATAAGTCACCAGGCTTCCATAACCCTCTCGGGTCATTGTCTGGATTTTTATATCGAGAATTCATGTCATCCGTTCTAGGCAACAGATTAGGACGCCAAATTTCTTTGTTTTTTGCATATACAAGTATATGATCATGACTATCTGACAACCATTTAGCATCGTTTTGAGGTGAATATTTTTTTTCCCAAATTACATTGGCTACAAAATTTCTTCTGCCAAATACTTCATCACATAGCACCTTTAAATAATGGCTTTCATCATCGTCAATACTAATCCAAATGCTACCGTCCTCATTTAATAATACCTTCAGCAATTCTAATCTCTGCTTCATCAAACTTAACCACAAACTATGCTCTATACCGTCATCATAATGCTCAAATGCATTTCCTGTGTTGTACGGGGGGTCTATAAAAATGCACTTAACTTTTCCAGTAAATTCTTGTTCTAAAGCTTTAAGTGCTAATAAATTATCTCCAAAGATCAATCGATTATCAAAAATATCATTTTTCGAAATTCTTTTATTTAAGTGGTAAGATTTATCTTGATCTTCAATGAGAATTCTTGGTTCAACTCTCGGTTTCTCATCTTTACCAATCCAAGTCAACTCCAGCTTTGTTTTCTTGCTCATCATTACACCCCAATTGTTATACTACTTCCCATTTAATCAAGAACAAATGCTTTCTGTTAATCTTCTGCTCGAGCTTTTTCTCAACCTCGGCGAATAGCAGTTCCTTTTGACGATCAATCTCGTCTTGCGCATTAAATAGATTGCGACGCAGTTCACTACGCTGTCTCTCACGTTCTCGTATTGTCTTGTTCAATTCCAGTTTTTCAGCTATTTGTCGAACCATTCTTGCATCCTTCTGGAGTTGAGTAATTTCTGCATCTAATTCTTTTAATTCAATTTCTAGCTTGTCCTTCAAGTCCTTCGACCACTTATCCAGTCTTTCTAGTTCACGGTCAAGAAATTCATTCGTTCTCTCTTGAATACCCCATAGGATTGCCGACTCTTGTTGCTTATAAATCTCACTCATTTGGTTAGCAAAATTCGTATCTTCATTCTCCTCACCGTCAACAAGTTCCAACTCATCTGCGGGTAAATCGAATAATTTCTCACATATTTCTTGATCAATTTGATTTCCATTAGAATCAATTGCTGAGAAAATCAAATGCTCTTCATCCTCAGCAGATTTTACTTGCAATAAGTCAAGAGACAACCAGCCATTATTCCCAATTAGGTTTTGTAATAGGCTTACTTTGCCTTCATAGTCAGAATAACGGAATAGGACTTTCTTCTTGCGCAATTGCCGACTTTTTGCTTGCTCAATCCAATTTATTGCCAATGGATGACCTAATCGATAGTGATGTACATGATTGTTTGTTGTATTCTTCTTCACTTGAGAAATCAACTGGTAATTATCATTACTATTCAATAGCCTAAAGCTTAAACGCTTTGAATCAAAATGTGCTTGCGCACTGCCTTCGTAAACAGACATAGCCCATAAATAACGCTCCATCTTATTTAACTGTAGAGTCGTTTGCTCGTAATGGTTTCTTAACTTCTCACGTACTTCATCATCGAAGTTTTCGAGTAGATTCTTCCTTGTTTCCTTCATTCTGCACTGGATCTGCTCGTCCAGTTCTAATTGTAATTGATTAAATGCTTCTTGAATTTCTTCAGCAGACCGACAGGATTGATAAATTCGCTGGATTCTTTTTTCGAAGTCAACTCCTGATTCGAGAGAGCCAAGCACTTCATCTGAAGAACCGAATACCCCTTCGAACAAACTGAATTTCTGATCCAGCAATTCATAAACTCTTCGATCAGCGGCATTTTTACGATTTAAAAAATTTATAACGACCACATCATGCTTCTGACCATAACGATGACATCTGCCAATCCGTTGCTCAATTCGTTGCGGGTTCCAAGGTAAGTCATAATTAACAACTAGACTGCAAAATTGAAGGTTAATTCCTTCCGCCGCTGATTCTGTCGCAATCATAATAGATGCCTCATTACGAAAATATTCAACCAATGCTGCTCTTGTATCCGCCGTTTTGGAGCCAGTGATTTGATCATCGTCTCGATGCTTCTCTAGCCATTTTTGATAAATTTCCTTTATCTCAGGAGAATTGTTTGTACCATTGAATACTACAATTTTACCATGATAGCCGTTCTGCTCAAGCATTTCCTTCAAATATGTCTGTGTTCTTCTGGATTCTGTGAAGATAACCGCTTTATCATTCGCTCCAAGTTCACGCAGTTTCTCAAAACCATTGGAGAGGGCAACAAGCAATGCTTTTCCCTTCTCGTTCTCTGTAATTGAACTGGCGAGTTCATAGTAAGAAAGCAACTCTTCACGTTCTCGGAGTAAATCTTCTCTATCAGTAGCACGAGCGTCATCTATTTCTGATTGATCTTCATCGACATTATCTTCTGTCCATTCCTCAACCGTGCTATCCAATTCATCAATATCATTATAGATGTTCTCAATCTCATCTGTTGAACCCGATTCTTCCAATGAGGCATCTAGTCTTTTGACCAGCGATAATAATGTATCCGAAATTGCGAATGACGAAGACGCTAATATTTTTCGCACCACCAATGTCATCAAATTTCGCTGACTTTTCGGCAACGCAAAAATGTCTTCACGTTGAAGGTAATTGGATACTTTTTCGTATAGCTCCCACTCTAAGGCGCTGGATGTAAACTCCTGTACTAGTGGTATTCTTTTTGTATATGGAACGTACTCCGTTACCTGCCTGCGCAGTGTTCGATGGCAGACAGGTCTCAAACGGTCTTTTAAATCCAGAAAATCGTATTTCGTCATCTCCTTTGTTCCATGACCAAATTGCTTGCGAAAAGTCGTCTCATCTCCAAATAATCTCGGATCTATAAAACTCACCAACCCGTACAGTTCCATCAGCGAGTTCTGTAATGGAGTAGCTGTCAACAATATTTTTGGATAACCTTCGGTTGCCTCACGCAGTATCCTTGCGATTTTGTTTGACTTTTTATATACATTGCGAAGGCGGTGAGCCTCATCAATAATGATTAAGTCCCATTGTGTTCGCTTTATATCAGTCGATTTATTGCGAGCAAATTGAAAAGAGGTGATAACGACGTTATCTCGTTGCTCAAATGGGAATGAATGCCCTTCTCGAACAAACTCATTATAGTTCTTGCTCTCAATAATAGTTGAAGGTATGTAGAACTTCTCAATCAGCTCCCGATTCCATTGCTTACGCAACGGCGGAGGGACAATGATTAAAATTTTCCGTTTACGTTCCGCCCATAGTTGGCTAATGATCAATCCTGCTTCAATCGTTTTTCCGAGACCCACCTCATCTGCAAGAATTGCCCCTCGCTCTAATGGCGCCCGAAAGGCAAACAATGCCGCTTCAACTTGATGAGGATTAAGATCAACTGTTGCATTAATCAAAGACTGGCTTAAACGACTTACTGTATTAGAAGCACTCTGCTTGGTTAGCTCGTATGCAAAATATTGACTGTGAAATGCTGTACTCATTTCAAGCGTCTCCCTGATTTCCTATTCTAATAGCCCTAGGGGACTTATTCGACAAGATAGGTCTGTTTTCCTTGTTTTAAGCGGACAAGTGTCGTTTCTAGGAGGAAAATGTAACCAGCTGTAGAACTTTACTACAGTAAGTGTTAGTTTAAGGAGGAATCTTAAATGAATTATAAGAAAGGATCAATGTGGGCAAAGTGGGATTTACACGTCCATACTCCGAGTTCAATAATAAACCATTATTCTGGATCCAACCAAGATGAGATATGGGAGAATTACATACAGGAATTGGAAAATTTACCTTCTGAGATTAAAGTTCTTGGAATCAACGATTACATCTTTATAGATGGTTATCGCAAAGTAAAACAATATAAGGATAATGGTCGATTATCTAACATCGATTTACTGCTGCCTGTTGTGGAATTACGGCTTAACAAGTTTGGAGGAACGAAAAACAAACTCAGTCGTGTAAATTTCCATATCATCTTTTCTGATCAAGTCGAACCTGACATAATTGAACAGTGCTTTCTAAATGCATTGACTAGAAACTATGAACTCTCGCCTCAGGCAAGAGATAAGCAAATACAGTGGAACTCTGTTGTTAATAGAAATACGCTCACTCAGTTAGGACAAATGATTAAATCTACCGTTCCAGAGGAGCAACTAATTCACTATAAAAGTGACCTCGAAGAAGGCTTTAATAATCTAAATTTAGATAAGGATAAAATCCTTGAAACTCTACAACAACATCATTTTCAAGGGAAATACATCACTGCTGTCGGTAAAACAGAATGGGCTGATATTAAGTGGAATGAGGGATCCATAGCTGATAAAAAAGACATTATTAATGGGGTCGATTTAGTCTTTGTATCCTCGTATTCCGCAGATGACTATTATAAAGCAGTCACTTCGCTAAATGAAGCAGGAGTAAATGATCGATTACTTGATTGCAGTGACGCACATTACAATTCTTCTTCATCTGAAAAAGATAGGTTAGGGAATTGCTTCACATGGCTTAAAGCAGATACAACATTCCAAGGATTGAAACAAGTACTAAACGAATGGAAAGAGCGAGTCTATGTTGGTGATATGCCACCTAAGCTTCTATCAGTTAATAATAAAAAAGGGAAATTTATCAAAACGATTTCTGTAAACAAAAAAAGTAATATTACTGGCTGGTTTGATAACGAGATTATTCATCTAAATCATGATTTAGTTGCGGTAATTGGGAACAAAGGAAACGGAAAAAGTGCCTTAGCAGATATCATCGGTTTAGCAGGAGGAACGAAAAATACCAGTGAGTTTTCTTTTTTAACAAAAGGACGATTCAGACAAGGGAATTTAGCAAAGAATTTTGAAGCCGTAATTGAATGGGAAAATGAGGTAGTAGAAAAAATCCCGCTTGATGAAAATCCAAAAGAACATGCAATCGAGAAGGTCAAATACCTGCCACAACGATATTTGGAAACATTATGTAATGTTGAAGATGATAAATTTGAAAACGAATTGAAAAAGGTGATTTTTTCCCACGTGGAAGAAAAGGATAAGCATCAGAAATCTTCACTTAACGAATTAATTCGTTATAAAAGTGAAACAATAAAAGATTCTATTAGATTATATTCTGAGCAATTGCTCCATATCAATGAACAATTAATCGAGCTTGAGAAAAAAGCAACTTCCAATCATATTTCAGCTGTTCAGGAACTACTGAAGAACAAAGAGCAGGAACTTGAAGCTCATTTAAAACAGCAACCCATGGAAATTCAGCCCCCTAATACTACTTCAAGTCAAAGTGGGGAATTAGCTGAATTATCTAAAAATATTGATGAAAGTAAGAATTTACTTCAAACATTGAATGAGACAATTGAAGCTAAGAAAACAGAACACACTGATATTAAAAATAAGATTTCATTGGCTCAACGGCTTGAAGAGAAAATCAAAAATTTTGAGATGCAATATTCCTATTTTTTGAGCAACTGCTCCGATGAAGTTGATTCGCTAGGATTGAAAATTGAAGATATTGTTACTCTTAATGTCGATTTCACTTCATTAAGAAAAATTCAAGCTGACTTAGGCAACAAGGATAATCAACTAATGAATGAACTAGACATTGATAACGGCAATAGCAGCAGTGTATTTATACAAAAACAAAAACTGGAGTCAATAATAAAGGAAAGTCAAAATAAATTAGACGAACCTACCCAGAAATATCATTTTTACAAAAAACTGCTTTCAGAGTGGGAACAAAAGAAGGCCGATACAATAGCTGAAATCACAAAATTAAAGGCGAATATTTCATCACTTCAAAATGAAATTCCTAATGATATTAAGAATCTTAAACATTTAAGAGTTGAGAAAACTAAGGAAATTTTTAATGAAATAACTAAAATATCAAAAATATACTCGACTTTATATAAACCTGTTCAAGAATTTATCGATAACCACTCACTTACTGAATCGGATTTTGAATTAAAATTCGAAGTGTCGATTGATGGAAGCGCAGTTTTAGAAGGGATACTGGAAAAAATAAATCAGGGTGTAAGAGGAAAGTTTTATGGTTCTGAAGAAGGAAGAAAATTACTGCAATCGTTAATTGAGGACACTAATTTTAATAGTATTGATTCCACTATTACTTTTATTGAAAAGATAATGTCAAATCTAAGTACTAACCCTAATCAACCAGACCTTTTAAACATCGAAACACAATTAAAGAAAAACTCTAATGTATTGGATTTCTATCAATATTTATTCTCGCTCAATTATTTAAGACCGTTTTACAGTTTAAAACTTGGTGATAAAGAAATTACAAAATTATCTCCAGGTGAAAAGGGAGCATTACTTTTGGTTTTCTATTTATTGGTTGACAATGATGATATCCCTTTAATTATTGATCAACCAGAAGAAAATTTGGATAATCAATCAGTTTTTAAAATGCTTGTTCCATGCATAAAAGAAGCAAAAAAAAGAAGACAGATTATAATGGTAACCCATAACCCAAACTTGGCTGTAGTATGCGATGCGGAACAAATCATTCATGCACAAATAGACAAGACTAATAACAACTGCATCAGTTATAAATCTGGTGCAATCGAAAATTTAGAAATGAATAAATGCATTCTTGATATTCTTGAGGGAACAGAACCTGCCTTTTCGAACAGAAAATCTAAGTATTTATTGTTTTAAAAAATGCGATAGGCGAGGATTAATCTCCTCCCTATCGCAGATAATAATTTCCAATAACTATATATTTTTCCTTTATCAACAAGTGCAGGGACTTCTTCTCTTGATTATGAATATTAATTCCGAA
Source organism: Brevibacillus sp. AY1 (assembly GCF_029870785.1). NCBI lineage: Bacteria > Bacillati > Bacillota > Bacilli > Caryophanales > Paenibacillaceae > Brevibacillus > Brevibacillus sp. AY1. Next base: position 111,886 of record NZ_JAFLPN010000011.1, on the reverse strand, counting down.
GTACCCCCCCTTCTTATTATCATAACTTACACAATAAGTTTTTTCTCCATTAGACAATAGATCCGCCTCATACACTTCGTTTTTTTGACTATCCATTAATTCGGTTGATTGTATTACATGAACATCTTCGATATCATATACATTCTCTAAATTTCCCCTGAAATGAACCGATATTTTCTTATTTCTGAAGTCAATTAACGATATGGGATAAAGCTTCTTATCAAATTCATCGATTATTTTGAGCTTAAACTCTCTCACCAAAATCCCCCCATAATTCAAGGTATTCAACTACTCCCAGTGTGATGATAGTTGTTATTATCGTGAATATAGGGAAATAAAATCAAGTTCGTTATTGACTTAAGTCTGCTTCCTGTTCCTTCAGGTGATGATGTAACCATGCGATTCAATAATGGTGGTGATAATATCCACTGAAATATTAAATTGTCCAATATTTTGGAGCCATGTCTTTAAACAAAATCAAGTCTGAACCATTTGGCAAACCGAATAGTTCATTCTTCACGTCCACTCAAATATCATTCCCCACGACAACAGAATTCCCCCTAAAAAGGCTTCTACATGCTCAGTACTAACATACCCTTTATAATCTAATAACCCAATTAAATTAAGGCTTTCAGGCGTTTTAAAATGGGTGTATTTCAAACCACATCACATTACTTATGTGATTGCGCACAGTCTTTTCGCTTATGAAGAGTTGTCCGGCAATCTCCTTGGTTGTCTTATCCTGGACCAAGAGTTCAAACACTTCTCTTTCGCGATTCGTTAACAACGGCTTGGTTTGGTCGCTACCCTTCAATCGTGCCACCCCTCCTTGTGGGCTCTACAGGAACAAGGTTGAGGGATTACAGAGTCACCTTATCCTATGTTGGGGGGTGGGTGATGGTGCCGGAATTTCAAGCATTTTAGGCTTTTGCCATACATCCTATTCCAAAAATGGGCAATGGGTTCCGCATGTTACTCCGCGAAACTCTCCTTTTTATAGACGATTTGTCCATTCACCATCGTCAAGCAGACCTGCGTCTCCAAAATTTCCTCGACAGGCACCGCAAAGAGGTTGCGATCCAGGACGATAAGATCCGCCAGCTTTCCCGGTTCCAATGTACCCAGCTCATGCTCGCGGAACGATCCGTAGGCAGATCCCCAAGTATAGGCACGCAAAGCTTCTGCAAGAGTTACGCGCTCTTTCGGATGCCAGACCTGATCGACCTGACCGCTGCTGTCGATGCGGGTGACTGCGCGGAAGATTTCGAGCATGGGTTCAAGCGAGGCAATGGGGAAGTCCGAGCCCAAAGCCAGCACCGCTCCCGTTCTCTGCAAGGTTTGAAGTGCAAATACGTAATGGTCGCGCTCCTTCCCGATCCGCGAGGTGTACACTCCCCTCTCCGACTGAGCGAGATGCTCCGGCTGCATGGACGCAATGACCCCCAGCTTGGCAAAGCGATGCACGTCATAGGGATGCAGAACCTCGATATGCTCGACGCAATGGCGTGAATCCCGCTTCCCATTGACCCGCTGCGCCTCCTCAAATGCATCCAGAGCAAGCCGAATCGCTCCGTCTCCGATGGCGTGAAAGCGAATCTGAAACCCTTCCCGATCTGCTTCCACGACCCATTCCTTGATCACCTCAGGAGGGTATGTCGTGCTGCCTTGTGTTGCCGGGTTATCTGAATAGGGCTCGAGCAGGTAAGCCGTATACCCGGTGATGACCCCGTCGATGAACTGTTTCAGACCCGTAAATTGTAAAAATGGCGACTGGTACTGTGCCCGCAGCTGTTTGGCCCGATCCAAATCTCCATCCAAAGCTGGGAGCAGATGAATGCGAACCGACAGCTCTCCGCTCTCCTCGCACTCGCGAAACAGCTCGTAGTTGACGAGCTTTCGGTTCAACTCCAGCCCATACAAATCATTGACAGAGGTTACTCCCAGCTGCCCTGCCTGCTTCAAAAACGAGTGAAGCAGCTCCTTCTGCTTGTCGATGGAAAAATCGAACGCGAGCTCTCCGCAAGGCATGATGGCGCCCTCGTACAAGATGCCCGTCGGCTCCCCGTCTTCATCCTTTTCAATCATTCCGTATTCCGGATTCTCCGTATTGCGATCGATCTGCACCAGCTCCAGCGCCTTGCTGTTTACCCATGCGTAGTGGCCCTCTGCATGAAATAGCAGCACAGGCCGATCCGAAACTACTTCATCCAGGTCCCGTCGATTTGGCAAACGCTGCTCTGTCCAATAGCCAGAATCCCAGGCAAAGCCAAGTATCCATGGATCTTCCGGCCGCTCTTGCGCGAACGCTCTGACCTGTTCGACCGCTTCCGCGCAAGAACGAGCTGCGACCAGATTGATGCTGTTCATGGCTACACTACCCATCATGAGGTGAAGGTGAAAGTCGTGAAAGCCCGCCATCACCAGCTGATCCTGCACATCGATGATTTGTGTCGCATCGTTTTTCCAGACCTCGACCTCTTCCTTTGTCCCGACTGCTGCAATCCTGTTTTCACAAATGGCGATGGCTGCTTGCACGGGATGATCCTCCAAGCCTGTAAACACCGCATTACTGAAGATGATCGTATCTGCGAATCGTCTCGCTGAACACATCGTAACATCCACTCCTTAGCCCTTTAGTTGAATGATTCAGCTTCCTCAAAATGAAGGGAAGGCGGAGGCTGCCGGAACAGCTTCGTCAGGTAGAGCAAATACCCCAGCCCCACCAAAAACCAGCAGCCGCCGAGAATCAGGGCTGTAGCCCCGAGGTTCATCCAAAAAACACCTGTGAAGAGGGCACCTACTAACGGCAAAAGCAGGTACAGGATAATCCCTTTTCCCGAACGTTGTTGATGCCGAATATAAAAGTGGAAGATGACGGCGATATTGACAAATACGAACGCCAGCAACGCGCCAAAGTTGATCAGAGCCGTCGCGGTCAGCATATCCAAAAAATTGGCCATCATGGCGACCACCGCGATCACGATGATATTCCATACTGGCGTGCGAAAACGTGGCGACAAGTATCCAAAAAAGCCTTTTGGCAGCACGCCTTCCCGTCCCATCGCATACAAGATACGTGCTCCACTAGCACCCGAAGCAACAGCAGAAGCCACCGCCGCCAAGACGACGACTGCGAGGAAGAACGCGGACAACAGATTTCCACCGATTTGCATGAATAGCTCCATCCCGGCAGAATCAGGACTGCTAAAAGCCTGGAAATTTGGCTGTACCAGCTGGGCGAAGTAGGTAACGATGACAAACAGCGTCCCCCCAAGTAGTGTGATCAGCATGACGGCTTTTGGCATGGTTTTCTCCGGCTCGATCGTCTCTTCCGCCAAAGTCGTCACTGCGTCAAAGCCAAGAAATGAAAAACAGAGAAGTGGCAAAATAGCTAGGAGTGATGGAAAGGAAACCTGTGGATCAAAAAACGGCTGCGAGGATAGAAGCGTCCCTGCTCCCTCACCATTCAACAGATCTCGCATGCTGATGGCAACGAAAAGCACGCAGACGAGTACTTGCAGTAACACGAGTACCATATTCAGATTTGCCGCTAAAGGAATAAGCACCACCAGCAGCCGGGTACACTTTTACCAGCTGCCCGTAGCTGTAGGCAGTGACCAACATAATGCACAGGGCAAATACATAGCCGGTAGGCACCATCCCATTGGTTTCAGAAAGCGCGATTCCATAGGTGGCAAAGACCGTGATCGGTGCCATGAAGGCCATTCCAAACAAAACCGTATGGCGAAGAGAGAGGCTTCGCTTTAAAGAAGGCTGTTGTGGTTGTCCCACATGAATCGTTCCCCTTTCCAACTAACGAATGTTCGTTAGGCAAATTATAAGCAAGCTCTCTCTTATGTGTCAAAGAAAATTTGGAATATTCTACTTTTTCATATTCCTTCACATCGCTCCGCCTGCAGTCCTCGCCAAAAATGCTCCCAAATGCTTGTGATTCTCGCTTCCATTTGCTTTGGTTCGTAGACGTGAATTTGCATCAGAATGCCATCCATCATGCAGTAATAGGCAGCAATCAGCTGCTCCACCGGTCTCTTGCAGACAACCCCTTCCTCGATTCCCTGTTCCAATACTTCCGTCAGCACAGCAGACAACGCATCCTCCGAATGAAAAAATCCGTCCATGATCGATTCCTGCAAAAAAGGCGGAGGAAGAATCAAGGTCTGCTTTAAAAACAAGGTTCTTGCCTCATTCTCCAAGTAGAACTGACAGCTTCTCAGAAAGATCTTGTGCAGCGTTTCCTTTACGGATGTCCCCCTTCGCTCTGCAGCCAAGCGTTTTACATGCTCGACGATCTGCCAGTTTACCTCATGAAAAATGGTCACAAACAGCTCTTCCTTGCCTTTAAAGTGGGAAAACAGTGATGGTGTCTTAATTCCGACCTGCTCGGCAATCTGAGCCAACGTTGTTCCCGAGTAGCCATGCTTGCTAAACAGCTCCAATGCGGCTTGCTTGATCTTCTCTTTTGTCATAGATTCACCGTATATATCCCTTCCTGTTCTTCAATAGCTGTTTCTACAAGTAAGCGTAAACTCCTTCGTTCATGCGGTGAGTGATAGAAAAACCCTCCTCCGTCACCGAAGGAGGGGGCGCTTATCTTAGCTATTCCTTGAACTGGAAAGAGCTTTTGATGCTCTCAACATCTATAAACATCTCCAGATACTCCTGCTTGCTGGCTTCGTCATCCGGTATGTATTGCACATCTGTTGGTGTAGCCCACGAGAAGATAGTGTCATTCTTTTCACCAAGCTTGGTGAGATGTATGATTTGGCTTAACGCTTCGCCCCGGTCTACTCGCTCAAGATCCTGGCTGCTGGTACATGCTGTTATGAACACCAGTGCCAAAATCATCAGCAAACCATAGCGGAGAACAGAATTCATGCAGATTTGCTCCTCTCTATTGCTAACCTGCATGATTGGACGGTAGAAATCAGGTAGTCGTTTCCAATTCCAGTGCACGGCTTTAGATGAATGGCGTACGGTTGTAGCTTTGCTCGAATTTATCACGCAGTCCCTTTGCGAGGAGCGTAAACGAACCGATTGCCAAAATAAAGGCAATAAGGGGTGACAGGAATATCCAGATGGCATTGCCGTAGACAAAGGATCGATAGGAACCAAGCAGTCCCGCCCACTCATTGGTAATGGACTTGTAAATTACCGGATCCAGCGTCATGTAAGTACCGCCAACAAAAAGATCAAACATGCCGAGCAGGCCCATCAGTGTCATGATCGCGATCATCTCCGTCACCAGTATGATGACCAGCTGCTCCTTTAGATGCGGAAGGATGTGACGAAAAATGATTTGTTCACGGCCAGCCCCAAGAGACACTGCTGCAAGCACATACTGCGTTTCCTTGATCTGCTCGGTTTTCTGGCGAATGGATGCTGCCACACTCGGTACACCCAGGATCGCGACGGTGAAGATAAACATCGTTACCAGACCAGACGTAGAGAGTTCAGAGTTGATATTCACCCCTACCAGCAGGAAATAGACGGGAATGAAGATCGGCATGTAGCTCCACGCGTTTTCAATAGACAGCCACCACGCTTGCGGCTTGTCTTGTATCCCGATATACAGACCCAGAATGGTACCGAGAACTAGACGAATGAAGGAAATCGCAATCGTTACGAACACCGTATAGGGTGCCCCGTACAACAACAAGGTGAGTAAGTCAGCGCCCCATTTGTCCGTCCCTAGCCAATGCGCTTCGGATGGCGGCAGTGGAGGATACGTGATGACTGTTTTTCCGTCGACGACCGTACTGCTCAGTCTTTCCTGAAAATCCACTTCATAAGGAGCGATATGTGGACCTACCAGACCCAGGATGATGAGCAGGGCTACCAGAATACTTCCTATCCACAATGACCAACTGAATCGTTTTTGCATACATGCCCCTCACTCTTGCCTATTTATAGACCACTACTCGTTCAAACAGGTACAGAATCACCCGAATTAACAGATATACCAGCAAGGAAAGAAAGATAATACCCATGAGACCCATGACTGCTGAATTGAACTGATAAGCGGAGCTTTTGCTGAAAATAAAGCGGGTTAGCCCGACCACATTCAGCAAATACTCGACAATAAAAAGGTTAGCTACGGTGATCGCGATGGTCTTTTTCAAATCTGCGAGCAAAAACGGCTTGATATTTTTATACACGTGATGAATCAAGACATGCCAAATGCTCATTCCTTTGGCCAAAGCCGTTTTAATGTAATCCTCGCCGCCAATCTGGACGTACTTGAGACTGATCACCTTGAGCAGAAAGATCGTCGGTCCGATGGAGAGAAGCAAGATCGGAAACCACGAATTGGCTGCATCGCTGGTTGGTGACAGTGTAATAATTCGTATGCTGGTCAGCTTGTAAAAACTGACGGCCGCTAAGATTGATAGAAAAATCAGAATAAAGTCAGGAATCGTAGAAACGAGGTCTAGCAGCCTTTGAAACTTGCGTACGAACCCAAAACGCTGCAAAAACAAGCCGAACATTAAACCAGCCAAAACGGCAATCAATACGCTTGTAAACAGCAATTCAAATGTGCTGATCGCGAAAGGCAGGATATCTGCTGCAATGCTTCGCTCGTAATCTCCTAAATAATAGGTGCCTAGTGATCCGCCTGCAATCTGTTGAATCAGATAGACGCTGTGAGACACTACTTTTTCCGGGGCAAAGACGACCTCTTCCTTGACCGTGGTCAACATGATCGGACCGCCACAAATGACGATGACGAGGAAGAATACCCCTAAAATCTGCTTCACATATGCCAACCCTTCATACCCCCTTGCTCATTCCAACAATACACTATATAAAAAAAATCATCCAGACAACAAAAAATATTTTATCTTTTTTTATTATTCTATTAAATGCTTACTGCCAGCTTCATGTACTCGGCTTTTTCCTTCCCTATTGAAAGAAAAAAGGGTGTCGCCGAAAGCAGTCTAGCTACCTTCAGGAACACCCTCCGCTTTATTCCGCCACAACCAGTTGAATCTCCATTCTTCCCATGTCCTGCAAATCCAGAGGAGCAGTCAGGGCCGTTCCCGTCATTTGCTGCAGATCAGCCTGAAGCAGAAAATGAGGAGGCGTGATATCAATGACAATTCCTTGATTGGACAATATCGTACTGGCATTGCCCGAGATCATGTTTCCCAACTCCGAAATCGCACTTTTCCCCATATCGTCCATTTCCTGAATCGGATAACCCCCCATCATGGCAGAAACGATACGGAGCGCCAGATCATCCTGTATGCCAAAAAACACTTCGCCCTGCACATGTCCGGTCATCCCGATCCGAAGCCAGGTATGTCCTTCCCGAAACGTCCATTCCTGCATCTCCAGTTCTCCTCGGGCTATGCTCACTTGGCATACCTGCTGGATCACGAAGGAAGCAGATTCCAAAAAAGGATGTAAGTACTGCACTTTCATTAGGTCCTCTTCCTTTCCCGGGCAATTATGCCTTTGTACCTAATCATAAAGTCGATTTTTGCCTGAATCAATAGCTTCGCGAAAAATGGCAGGGACAGAAGTCCGTATGCACGGAATGCCCGGAAACCATTCCTCCACTTTCGACCCAGTTCGAAAGGTATAAATACACTTGCTCGTTCTCAAGTCCAAAACCTCTACCCCGATTTCGTGACGGCTGAGCTGCCACATGGGAGGTGTCAACGTTTCGAAGGCAAACACAGTATCCCCGAAAGCGTAGCATTCCTCCAAGCAACGCCGAGAGGAATACTCATCGTCGGCTTCGAGCAAGTGAATCGGTTCAATCCCAAACTGTTGAATCAAGTGAATGCGATCCAGCCTCTGCTCCTGCTTTTTTTTGCTGACTGTGCGCCGCGGCGACAGGACCGGATATTCCCTCTTCACATATTCCCAATTAATGCCGTGAAAAAACATGTTTTTTCCTCCAATCGTCAAAAACTTGGCAACTACCGGGTATTCCTCGATGAGAAAGGACGTTTTTCACAGAAAAAAGCCCAGCCTTTGCGTCTTACCGCCGCTACACTGGGCATGAAATCAATTTTCACTTCTTTTTGCCAACGACGATCATCTCAGCGTGTGCTTCCCGTCCCAGCGCATCCGTTGCGATCACCGACAATTTCTGCTTGCCTTCCTCGACGTGATCCAGCAGTAAGCGGAATTCTCCACGATCGTTAATATCAGCCTGCATGCGGCGATCGTTGTACACCATTTGCAGTTGAATCGCTCCTGACCCTACGACTTTCCCTTCGATCGGAAGCGTCTCTCCTTCTACACCCTCGACCTGTTTTTGCGGCAGGCTTAGTGTGGGGGCTGGAATAGAGCGTGCCTGGTAAGTAAAGCGCTGTTCGCCGTGATTGAGAACAACAGAACCCGTAGTGGCGTCCACATAGCCGTAGACGACCAGTTCACTCCGATTGCCAGCTCCATCCTTGCCTTCGATGAGGATTCTGTTTTCTCCCTGCTTCAAGGATAGGGTATGCGTCATGTATTTTTGTACCGGCTTTTCCAACTGATCCTCTTCGAAGCTGGAAATGATCTGTCCATTGACGCTCACCTGTCCCTTGTAGCTTTGATCGCGATACATGAACCGGATTGGAATCATCATGCGTTTGGTTCCGGGGTCAAAGGTCATATCCTCAGCACCATCATTTTGGAACTGCAAGAGGGGTGGCGTCATATCGACGACCACACGCTGCGTAAACTGCCGCTTGTTTCCGTACATATCCTGTGCCTGAAAAGCCACGTAGTGAATCCCTTCCGTCAGTCGCAGTACGGTCTGAAACGAACCGTCTACCTCGACTTTGACCGGATTCTTATTGATCGACAGCCGTACTCTGTCCATCATGTCTTCACCCGTGACCTTCCCGCTGATGGCCAGATCAGGCTGGTTCGTGATCTTCAGGTAACTGAACAGGTCATCAGGAAATTCCACGAATGGCGGAGTCGTATCGCTTTGTCCATTTACATGCACGACGCTGATGTTTCCTGCGTAATCAGAGGCGACGACACTCATCTTTTTATCCGGTTGATTGACACTCGTGCTCGTCACCTCCGGAGAGTAAGGTCCCCCTACCTTTTTCCCGTTCACGTAAAGCAAATAGCTCTGGACATCCTTGTCCTTACTGCTCCACTGCACGCGATTACCCGTTACCGAGGCGGAGATAACCGGAGCTTTCGTATCGACACGGACAGGCATCGTCAACGTTTGCCAGTTGGCATTTCGCCCATCGATCTTTGCTTTGATCACAAACTGGTACATCCCGTCCGGAACCTTTTCGTAGACGCCCTTTTCCGGTGAAAAGCTCTTGCCGTCCCAGCTCCATTCTTCCCGTTCCGTAAAGTAATACGGCGTACCCAGCTTGGATTGATCGTACTTGCTTACTTTTTCGTCCCGTATCAGCGAACGGATGAGCTTTCCCTGTTGATCGGTGACTTCCACAGTAACCTGGCGAGCATTTCGCAAAAAAGTGATCGACGGCGCTGCTACATCGTAATGGCCGTCACCATTTGGTGAAAAGGCGATTTTATCCGGATCGATCTTTGGCAATCCGTCTTCTGATACACCCGATACCCCCAGATAATCCCGGTATTTCCACTTGTCATTTCCCTTGTCATGATGCCAAGTTGTCTTTACGCCGGTCCGTTTCTCCTGGCTACCTGCCTTCCACATCGGCTCATCCATGATACGAGGTGCGTCCCAATTGCCATAGAAGCCCATGTAAGGCACGCGCAAATCAGGCAGCTCCTTGTCTACGGATTCGAACAGGACAAACCCTTCGGCAAACTGATTGGCATCCGTTCCCTTTGGAATTTGCAGGGTCAGCTTTACCTCAGCACGTTGTCCAGGAACTACAGTTACTTGTTGCGCGGAAATCTGCAGCTTGGCCCCTGCAAGTGGTGCTGCCGTCAGCATATTGATCCCGTCTTTTTTCAGATCCGTTAATACGCCGAACTCATCCTTGAGCTGGTAGGAAACCGGTTTTTGACCAAATTTATTGTCCACAAACAAGGAAAAAGTCGTCGATTCCCCGATTTCTCCCAAGGAAACGCCAGCCTTCCCTTTCTGATCGACCACGATGACAGGGGTTTTAATCGCTTTAGCCACCTGCATCATCCCTGCTCCCTGTACGCGAGGCGTGTAAGGTTTCTTCTCTGCCTTTCCTCGATCAGAGGCGGGGGTGGCTTCCTGCGGTTCGAGAATCGGCATGGCTGTATTCATCGCCGCCGCCTTCAATGTTTCCACGAGTGGCCTTCCTTGCAGCTTGCGGCCCTGCTTTTGATAGGCCTGCTTCATCAATGCCATGCCTCCTGCGACGTGTGGAGTTGCCATCGACGTGCCGCTTTTGACCGCATAGTCCGCATCCCGTACCGTGGATAGAATGCCGCCGCCTGGCGCTGAAATTTCCGGTTTAAATTGTAGATCGGGAGTTGGCCCCCAGGATGAAAAGGCCGAGAGGGTACCACCGTCCGGATAAGGCATCGGGTTTTGCGCATACTCCCCGTCGAAGGTAAGGGTTACTTTCTTCCCCTTTTTCAAAGCCTGAGCCATCTGTTCACCCATCTGCTTGAGAATGGCGACCGCAGGAATGACCTTGAGATGGTCAGCGCTGATAATGATCGGGCCGGGCTCATTGTTGTAAATCACTGCCCCGACTGCACCTGCCTCTTTGGCAAGACGCAGCTTTTCATCAAAGGAGATGTCTCCTCGCTCTAGCAGTACGAGTTTCCCTTTCACCGAGACGTTGTAGTCTTCTTTCTTACCTTTGCCCATGTAGACCATCTGATAGGGCGTAGGTAAAGTCGTCACCGGGTTCAATGCGGCACCGTTCCCAGCCTGCCCGTGGAGATAGACGACTCTCTCAATCCCGGATACCCCTTGAATCCGAAAGCTGTGCCCCGCAAGTGTAGTCGCATTGACCGAGGCAACCGATAAAGCATCAGGAGCCAGCCCAGGTGAGCCAATCATGGCCACGTCAGGATTTTGTGCGCGTACCTTGTCACTCCCGAAATACGCGTCATTGCCTGCAGCGGCTACCACGATCACCCCGTTGTCCACCGCTTTTTTGATCGCATATTGCTCTGTATTCGTCTCGTCGACGTAGCCCGCAGACGACCCTAGACTTAGATTGATAACATCTGCTTTTTTGGCAATGGAATCGCTGATTGCAAATAAAATGGACTCGCTTAGACCAGGCACTTCACCCTGGTAGTTGGAAAAGACCTTCTGACTCATCAGTTGCGCTTCAGGTGCTACGCCTGTCACTTTGCCGTTGGCGGCGATGATGCCCGCTACATGTACGCCGTGCTGGGACTCCCCTACGTCTTCCGTAATTTGATTGCGATCCGCCCAGTTGTAGCCAGCTAATACTTTTTTTGTCGATCCAGACTTTTGCTGCGCCAAACGCTTGTCTTTGGGTGGAGGAAAATCCGGATGCTTCGGATTAATTCCAGTATCGATGACCGAAACCAGCGTACCTTCCCCTTTTACACCCGCTTCCTCCCATGCTTTTGTCGCTTCGATCATATCCAGGGTCGTATTGGATGCTTGAGGCATCTGCTCCCCCAAGATGCGATTCTCCGTATGAATCCACTCGTCCGCCCGAAACGTGTGATGACCTTTTGTTGTTGCAGACGAGCTCGGAGCTGTATGTAAGGTGCTTTTTGCACCGTACAGATCTTGAATCACCTGCTCATATAAAGGGAACGATTCCCCTGATGTTTCTGCTACCGCCTGCCATGAGTCCACCGCTGATGTCGGAAGCAAAACGAACGCCAACCCGATGCTGATAATCTGTTTTTTCATTGTTTGCCCCCTTTAGGAAAAGGATTCCTCTCTTTCAGTTTTCACTGGGAGGCACTGTCGTATTCTCCTTTCCGCTATTTCGTGCGATTTTTGGACACCCTGCAAAAACGCCTGAGCCGGCCACTGCTGGCGATCTCCGCGGGGAAAGAGTCATTTTTCAAAAAAAAAAACGGCTGAATTCTGGATTCAGCCGCAGATCTATATTTATCGGAGCAAAAAACCTTTCGCTAACGGATCGACAGGGTCCACGACAAATTGGTGCAGACCGGTTATGAAGGCCTTGCCCTCGATCACGGGAATCACGGCCTCGAAGTCTCCCACCTGCAGCGTCTCCTTTACGTGGCCGATGAATTGGCTGCCCACAATTCCTTCATGGACAAATCTTTCTCCTTGCCCTAGCTGGCCTCTTGCAAACAAGACAGCAAGCCTCGCTGCCGTCCCTGTCCCGCATGGAGAGCGGTCCACCTGTTTGTCGGCGAAGATGGTCACATTGCGAAGATGGGAGCCGGGCATTCTCGGTTCGTCAGAAATGATCACGCCGTAAATGCCAGTCAGCTCGGCCTCCAACGGATGAACCACATGCATCTTCTCCTCGATCTGATGCTTGATCCTGCTCCCCCACGCTTGGAGCTTCGACAGCTGTTCGATTTCCACCCGTACCCCTAGATCCTTGGCTTGCACGACCGCGTAAAAGGCACCGCCATAGGCAATATCGACATCAAAGGTACGCCCCTCGCAGGTAATCGGCACATCCTGAGCAAAGACAAAGGATGGAACATTTTCAAAGGAGACGGACTTCACCTGCGCCCCTTCCACATTCGCGCGCACCATGATTCTACCCGCTGGACTGTCAATGACGATGCTTTGCTCCGCATTCTCCAGCTGTAGGATTCCTGTTTCGACAGCTGCCGTGACAACGGCGATGATCCCGTGACCGCACATGGTGCTGTAGCCCTCATTGTGCATGAACAAGACACCAAAGGCAGCATCCGGGCTTACGGGTGGGGTCATGACGCAGCCGTACATGCCGTGATGTCCTCTCGGCTCAAACATCAAAATGCGCCGGATGTCATCGAGATGCTCGCGAAAGTAGCTTCTTCTCTCCAGGATGGTCTCGCCCTGAAGCGGAGGTAACCCTCCCGTAATGATCCTAAGTGGCTCTCCCCCGGCATGGGCGTCGATCGTTGTGAACAAGCGGTTGATATTCATGGCTTCCTCCCTCCAGACCGTATCTTTACCATGCGTATTTGATCGCGCAGGTCTTGATCTCGCTATAGAACTGAAGGGCAGCCTGGCCCTGTTCCCGTGTATGCGAGCTGGACTGTTTCATTCCTCCAAATGGCGCCTGGTATTCGACTCCCGCCGTTTCCTGATTGACCCGGACCATGCCTGCTTGGGCCAGATCGAGGAAACGGTGTGCGCTGGAAAGATTTCGGGTGAACAAAGAGGCACTTAGTCCGTAGACGGTTTGATTGCACAAGGATATCGCCTCGTCAAAATCTTCTGCCTGAAGCAAGACGGTCAACGGACCGAACACCTCCTCTTGGACGAGGGGATGACTGGCTGCTACACCCTCCACGATCAATGGACGAATGTAATACCCTTGACTGGACAGCGGCGTGTCAGGACTACTGGCTATGATTTTCGCCTGCTCCTGTGCCAAGGAAACGTACCGATTGACCTTCTCGTACTGGTCAAATGACGCGACCGGTCCCAAATAGACATCCGGATCACTCGCTTCTCCTACCCGGCAATCCTCGATGGCGATTTGCAAACGCTCCACCAGCTCTTGGTAAATCGATTTTTCGACGATGATTCGGCTGGTAGCCGTGCATTTCTGACCCGCTGACCGAAACGCCCCGCTAAGCAAGATGGGAACGGTCCTGTCCAAGTCTGCATCTGCGAGGACCACCGCTGCATTTTTCCCGCCCATCTCCGTCTGGTATTTGCTATTGCGTCCCGCGCAGGCGATTGCAATCTGTCTGCCTGTGGCAGATGATCCCGTAAAGCTCACCGCGTCAACAGCAGCCTCTTCTACCAGGGCAGTGCCGATCTCTTTTCCTTTTCCAATCACGACGTTCAGGACTCCTGCAGGCAGCCTGGTCTCGGCAAACATCTGGGCCAGCCTTGTCGCTGTCAGCGAACTATTCTCTGCTGGCTTCCAGATGACCGCGTTGCCACAAATCAGCGCAGGAGCTATTTTCCAGATCGGAATAGCTACCGGGAAATTCCAGGGAGTGATCACGGCGACGACACCGAGCGGCACGCGCTTGCTGTATTGCAGAACATGTGAATCAGAAGCTGGAATCAGACTGCCATCGGATCGCATGCCTTCTCCTGCATAGTAGCGAAGCAAATTAACCCCCCGAGCCACTTCCCCCCGCATTTCTCCGATTTGCTTGCCCATCTCCTGACTCGCCAATCGGGCCAGCTCATCTGTACGAGCTTCGAGCACAGATGCCATCTGGAACAAAATCTCACCACGAGCAGCTCCGGTCTGCATCGCCCAAAACGGCTGCGCCAAACGGGCTGCCTGCTCAGCGGCAAAGATGTGGGAGGGATCGGAATATCGTACAACCCCCACCTCCTCCGAGAGACGCGACGGATTTTTGACTGACACTTCTAATCCAGATGGAGTTATCCACTCGCCGCCTATCCAGTTTTTGCTCTGCATGCTAGCCATTCCTCCTTATCGCCCACTCACGGTACCCATGCAATAGTCGAAAGCCTTTTTGATTCCCGCGTACTGTTCTTCTGGCAATGGCAGGCGTGGTGGGCGAGTCGGTCCAACAGGAAAGCCTGCCAGCTCCATCATGTACTTGATGGATTGTACGAGCTGCGGGTTGGCATCGTAATGGAACAAAGGTAGCTGCCGGCGGTAGAGGGCTTGAGCCTCCTGCAATTTCCCTTGGCGTGCCAGACGGAACAGCTCGACGCCTTCCTTGGGCAGCGCATTCGGGACACCCGCGATCCACCCTGTGGCTCCGATCAGCCCCCCTTCCATCACGAGATTGTCCACTCCTACCATCACTTCCAGATCGGTCGTCGCCAGTATTTCCTGTATGCGGCGAATGTCTCCGGAAAATTCCTTCACACCAACGATGTTGTCCAGCTTGGAAAGACGAGCCAAAATATCAGGCTTCAGATCAATTTTATAATCATGCGGGTTATTGTACGCGATGATGGGCAGACCCACCGTGTTCAGCGCTTCGTAATGGGCAAACACCTCATGCAACAGCGGCGTGTAATTGATCGGAGGCAACGCCATCACACCTGCCGCACCCGCATCCTTGGAAAACTGTACCCATTCGACAGCCTGACGGGTCGACGGGGCTGCTGAGCCGACGACTACGGGCACTCGGCCATTTGATGCAGCGATGACGGTCTGGATGACCTTTGCCCGCTCCTCTGCGGTCATAGTCGCATATTCTCCGAGCGAGCCTGAAGGGACGAGGCCGTCTACGCCTTCTTGAATCAGCCAGTCGCACAATTCTGCCAATCGCTTGTAATCCACCTCGTAATCGCTGGTAAACGGGGTAACAAGTGCTACATAGACGCCTTCAAAACGTGCCATGCTTTCATTCTCCTCTCAAATTGTTCTCGTTTTAATGATCCGTAGCAGGCGGAATAAGCAAAAAGCCTGTCGCCAGCTCGTCATCCGGATTGTAAAAGATCGTATGCTTGCCCATCAGCCATGCAGATCCGGTTATCTGGGTCACGACGGCAGGCAATCCACCCTCTTCTGTCACCGAAATCACCTTCCCCGTAAAAAGAGAGCCCACTATGCTTTCATGGACGAAGGACTCCCCAATGCCAATCTCCCCTTTGGCAAAAAGGGTAGCCAGCTTTGCCGATGTGCCGGTGCCGCACGGTGAGCGGTCAATGCCGCCAGGAGGGACGACGACCGTGTTCTTCACGTGTGCCTGTGGATGGGTGGGCGCGGAATAAAACTCCACATGTGTCAGTCCTCGGATAAATGGCTTTTCAGGATGAACGACCTCGATGGCTTGGTTGATAGCCTTGCGGATTTTGACAGCGGTTTCGACAATCGCGGATGCATGGGCTGGAATCAGCTCAAGCCCCAGCTTTTGCGCATCGGTAATCGCATAAAAGTTTCCTCCGTACGCAATATCACAGCTGACAGCACCCAGCCCCTCTACGAGTACAGTCACATCGGATCGGTATAAAAATGCGGGGATGTTCCGGAATGAAACCGACTTGGCACTGCCTCCTTCAACCTGGATCTCAACCTCGACCAACCCGGCTGGCGTATCGAGCTTGACGTACGTAATCGGCTCGTTCACAGGAATCATTCCTGTCTCTACCAGCGTGGTGCACAGACCGATCGTATCGTGGCCGCACATGGGCAAGTACCCGCCTGTCTCGATGTAGATGACTCCCACGTCCGCGTCCGGATGGCAGGGCTCTACCAGTAAAGCACCTGACATGACATCATGCCCCCGCGGCTCATACATGAGAAGCTGCCGAATCCAGTCATACTCTTTTTTCATGTGCAGCATCTTTTCTGCCATCGTCTGCCCTGTCAGCTTGGGCAGGCCGCTGATGACCGTGCGCGTAGGATTTCCGCCAGTATGTGTATCGACCGTCGAAAACACCCTTCTGGCCTTCATGGATGCAACACCCCTTTCTTCGCAAATCGATCGTGCCGCAACGGTTCTGTCGGAATGATCGTCTCGCTTTTACCCAGCAGCATTTCCGACACCAGCTTCCCTGTTACAGCCGCCAAGCTGATGCCGTCCCCTTCATGTCCAGCTGCGATAAAATAACCCGGCACCTCCTCAACATGCGAGATAATGGGCAGATGATCTTCTGTCCAAGGACGCAATCCGCAATATGTGCGGATGATGCCAAAATCCGCAATTTTGGGGTAAAAACGCAATGCTCTTCGCGCCATGCACCGTACCACGTCCATATCTACTCGCGTATCAAAGCCTACGAACTGGCGGCTAGAGCCGATCAGGAAATTTTGACTTTCCGTCGGCTCAAACACCAGCGCTACCCCGTATTTCTCCGTCTCCTCATCCACCTGACGCTGTCCACCGAACTTGGAAATCAGGTAGCCGAATTCCATGACCTTGCGCAAACCTACAGGCATTTGACGAGAGGCGACGATCAAGTGACCTTTGCGAGGGAGAATAGGGATCGTCACGCCTACCATTTGACCGATGACAGGTGCCCACACACCTGCGGCATTGACGACTTGCTTCGCGGTCCATTGACCTTGGGTTGTCGTGATGTGGAACGCTCCCGAAGCCTGATCGCGCCGCAATGCTTTCACCTCAGTCCGGTGCAGTATCCGTGCACCATGCTTTTTCGCCCCATCAAACAACGCGAACGTGAGCATGTAGGGATTTACCGTCGAGTCCGTAGCGCACTCCAATCCACCTAGCAAATCGTCGGCAAAGTACGGAGATTCCTGGCGAATATCGGATCTGTCCAGCATGCGAAACGGCAGCCCTGCTTCCTTTTGTCGTCTCACCCACTCCTCAGCCGCTGCCATCTCCACATCCGATTCGCAGACAAGAATGCTTCCCGGCGCCCGGTACTCGAAGGGTTGCTCCAGTTCTCGACTCAGCTCATCCACGAGCATCTGGCTTTTCAAAGACATCTGGCTGTCGAACCCAGGGTCTTTGTCAATCGCCAAGATGTTGCCATCACAGCGGGATGAAGTCCCTGAAGCCAGCTCTCCTTTTTCTAGCACCACGACATCGAGTCCAGCGCGAGTGGCGTAATAAGCAATTGCAGCCCCGATGATTCCCCCTCCGATCACAGCGATCTCGGCATGGGTTTCCGTTTGTTTTGACATGTCTGCCTCTCCTCAAATCGCTTTGTATGAACCTCGCTCTACTACCGTTTGCAATCGTTATGCCAAATAAAAAACACGGATCTTGCAAACTGAGTTGTCTAAATTATTTTACAATTACACCAACATGTGTATAATATCTAAGAATCTGGTACCTTTTCTCGACACTCCTGATGAAAGGAATGGTTCGGTTGAGACACAAACTCCCCTCATTGACAGAGCTGATGAAGTCCAACCTTCGCTGCTGTCTTCACGATGATCCCTTCATCGAGCCCGAAGCCGATCTACTCGTCGCGATACGAGATGAGTCCGGCTGGTATTCCGCCCATTCGGCACAGCTTCCCGCAAATGCTCCCTGCGACTGTTCCCTACCGCCGTGGGAGCCAACTCCGGTTTTAACACCTGAAGCTCCTCTGACTCAGGCTATCCCTCTTATGGACAAGCATGCTTACATCTTGATAGCGGGTGAAGGCAATAAACCTGTTGGCTTTCTCGATCGTGGTACACTTTTGCAAACCGTTTTTCAAACCTATGAAATCTTGGAAGCGTATTTTGATACGATGATTAAAACGATGGATGCCTCTATCTCCGTTATCGATGAACAGGCACGGGTCATGGTCTGGACAGAAGGGGCAGAACGCATTTTTTCCCTGAAAAACAAAGACATCGTCGGGCGTCCGATTACGGATTTTTTTCCTGTCGACATGCTGGAAACACTGAAATCTCTCAAGACTGGGCAGACTGTGTATCGCCATCAACATCAGCCTCGGGAGGATCGGGTCGTTCTGATCAATACCAATCCGATCTACCTGCACGATACCATCATCGGGGCCGTTGCTGCCGAGACGGACATCACCAGTCAGGTACGACTCAATCAGGAGCTGCTCAATGCCAACAAAAAAGTGAATCATCTCCAGCAGGAAATGGCCAAGTGGAGCCAGAGCCCCGATCCCTTTGCCCAGATCAAGGGAACGAGTACGGCGATTGACAAGATCAAGACGATGATCCAAAAGCTGAAAGAAACGCAGGTGACTGTTCTCATTCTGGGGGAGAGCGGTGTGGGAAAAGAGTTGTTCGCCAAAGCCGTGCATGATGTTCGGGAAGGCGTCCATTCCCCCTTCATCGCGATCAACTGTGGTGCGATCTCCCCAACCCTGTTTGAAAGCGAACTGTTCGGCTACGAAAAAGGGGCCTTTTCTGGTGCAGATCAAAAAGGGAAAAAAGGGATGATCGAGCTGGCCAGAGGAGGGACCTTGTTCCTCGATGAGATCGGAGAAATGCCGCTCGACATGCAGGTTAAGCTCCTTCGCGTGCTACAAGAGAAAAAGTACTATCCGGTGGGTGGCACCAAGCAGATCGAAGCCGACTTTCGCGTGGTTGCAGCGACCAATAAGAACCTCGAAGAACTAGTGAGGCAAGGAAAATTTCGCGAGGATTTGTACTACCGTCTCCATGTCGTGACACTGAAAATCCCTCCTCTGCGTGAACGGATTGAGGATACGATCGAGTTGGCCCACTTCTTTCTCTACGAATTTTCCTTGCGATACAACCGTCCTGTCCACGCTATCTCACAAAATGTCATGCAATGCCTGCTGCAATACAACTGGCCAGGCAACATCCGGGAGCTGCGAAACGCGATGGAGAGACTGATCGTGTTTGCAACAGACGGGAGCATCAAGGAAGAGGATCTTCCCTACTCCCTGCAAGGGCATGCGAGAAGTTCGCAGACCGAATTGCCTGCCGATCTGATCTCGCTGCAGCAGGAGCTGGAGGCTCATGAGCGACGAGTGATTCTACGAGCCATCGAGCTGGAAAACGGCAATAAGCAAGCTGCCGCCAAAAGACTTGGCATTTCCCGCGCGACGCTGTACAACAAGCTGAACAGATAGCAGCATTCCGATATGGAAAAAAAGCAACCTTTTCGATCAAGGTTGCTTTTTTCTTGGTTTGCGACAGAAAAACAAACGAAGGCGCCTGCAGGACCTCCTGCAAAGATGCTTGGATCTCGGGGGCAGAATCTCGGACAAAATGCGAATCATCTCCAGCGTCGATTCCTCCTTTATCCTTGCTAGGACAGCTACCCTCCACTCTCTACAGCTACTTCGCTACTCGATGTAGGTCCATTTCCAATCGATCGCCCCCAAACCATCTTGAAAAACACCTTTCACCTTTTCATTTTTCACCCACGTATGTGTATAAAAGTAGATCGGCATGATCGGCATTTCATCCATCATGATCTGCTCGGCTTCCCGTAGTATTGCTTTTCGTTTTTCCGGATCACCTTCTGTCGCCGATTGATTCAACAGCTCCTTGAACTTTGGATTCTCCCAGCGTGTATCGTTGTTTCCGCCATTCTTCTCCTTGAACAGCTCCAGGAAGTTGATCGGGTCGTTGAAATCACCGGACCAGCCGAGTCGACCGACCTGATAATTCCCTTCGTGCATGGTTTCGAGGTAGACCTTCCACTCCTGATTTTCGAGCTTTACCTCGACACCGAGATTTTTTCGCCACTGGTCTTGAATGGCCTCGGCGATTTTTTTATGGCTCTCCGATGTATTGTAGGAAAGCGTGATCGGAGGGAGTGTCGTCAGACCGAGCTCTGTCATTCCTTCACTCATCAGCTTTTTCGCCGTTTCCAAATCATTGTCCTTGAAGTAACCATCTGGGTTTAGCGCCATCGTCGGAGGGACTGCTGACATGGCAGGCTGCTGGTTGGCTTGCAGGACGTTGTCAATCAAAGACTGGCGGTTGATGGCGTACGCAAACGCTTTACGGATTTTCACATGATTGAATGGCGGCTTTTCTGTATTGAATTTATACCAATAGGTTGCACCTACCGGCTTTACTTGCAGGGTTCCGCTCTCTTTCAAAGCAGGCATCGCATCTGTAGGCAAGGAGCTGAGCGGTGATCCCGCCCAATCAATTTCGCCGTTTTCAAACATGGAAAGCTCGGTGTTTTCGTCCTCCACCATGGAAAAGTTGATTTTATCCAGCTTGACGTTGTCGAGATCCCAATAATGCTCGTTTTTGATGAGCACCAGCTTGTTCTTATGCTCCCATGCCTCCATTTTAAAAGGGCCGTTCCCGAGATGGGTATTCGCTTCTGCTGCCCAGTTGGGATTGGCTTCCACGACCTTTTTATTGACCGGGAAGTACGTCTGAAACGCTGTCAGCTCCAGAAAGAATGGGGTTGGGTTTTCCAGCTCGACCTGCAGAGTTTTGTCATCCAAGGCTTTCACACCGACATCCTCCAGCTTGCCTTCACCCTTGTTGGCCTTCTCCGCACCCTTGATGTAATAGAGCTGATACGCATAGTTGGATGCTGTCTTGGGATCGAGTGCGCGCTTCCAGGCGTATTCAAAGTCATGTGCGGTTACCGGCTCGCCATTGCTCCATTTCGATTCACGGAGTACAAAGGTGTATGTCTTCAAATCACTGGACACATCGATTTTCTCAGCGACGGCTTCTACCGGCTTGCCTTTTGGTCCGATCCTCGTAAGTCCGTCAAATAGCGCCTTGGTCACAGCAGCTGAAGTCGTATCCTCTGCAATGCCTGGATCAGCGGTCGGTGGTTCGGAGTGCAGATTGAAGCGCAGGACTTGTTCCACCACCGGTTTACTCGCCTCTGCCGGTTGGGAGCTGTTGCTCTGAGGCTGGGTTTGCCCTTGTGTTTGATCTGCCGGCTTCGATGCTTCCTGACCACCTGCACAGCCACCCAAAGCTGATCCCATAATGGTGAGACTGCTTAATAAAACAAGAGTGCTTTTTCTCATCCAATCAACCCCTCACTTTCACATGGAAATTATTCGTATTTTCTGAAAATGCAAGCTGTATTCCAGTGGCAATTCGAGGGGGAGACGGGCTGTACAGTAAGTTATGTACATCGTTTTATACACTCTACCCCATACAGTGTCTGATGTATTAGACAATCAATTTCTTCCTATCTGAAAAAGAAAAACCCTCAGCTGATCCATTCAGCCAAGAGTTTCAACTACTCTATAAAATGATCAATTCCCGGGGCGCATGGGTGAGAACCTGGTTGCCCTCCTGTGTGACCACGATATCATCCTCAATGCGAACACCGCCCAAATCCGGTATGTAGATACCAGGCTCTACGGTCAGAACCATGCCGGGCTGAATCGTGATTGCGCATTGTCTGGACATGAACGGCTCCTCGTGAATATCCAATCCGATACCATGCCCCATTCCGTGCCCAAAATTCTCTCCATAGCCTCTTTGCGTGATAGTATCGCGGGCAAACGCATCCGCTTCCTTTCCGGTGATGCCTGGACGAATACCCGCGACAGCGAGATTTCTCGCCTCAAGTACGATATCATAGATCGCTTTCAGCTTCTCGTCTGGCTCTCCGACAGCGACGGTTCGTGTGATATCGGATCGATATCCTTGGTACAGGGCGCCAAAATCCAGCGTCACCATGTCTCCCTGCGTGATCGTTTTCGTACCCGCCACGCCATGCGGCAATGCCGAGCGATGACCAGACGCTACAATGGTGTCGAACGCCGATCCGTTTGCCCCCTCTTTTCGCATGAACATTTCCAATTCATTAGACACATCCAGCTCCCGAATACCCGGACGCAATATCGTTGTAATATAGGCGAATGCTGCGTCAGCAATTTGGGCGGCTGTTTGGATTTTCGCAAGCTCATCTTTGCTTTTGATCATGCGCAGATGCTCTACCAATCCCGAAGTAGCAACCAAATCCGCGCTCGCCACCTCCACGTATTTTCGGTGCAGCGAATAGGTCACATTCTCCGCCTCAAAACCTAAAGCCGTAATCCCCATTGCCTTGGCATGGCGAGCTACCTCACTGAACACTGCATCCTTTTTCGGCAAATGAACGATCTCGAAGCCATCCGCTTGTTCTGTGGCTTGTACGGTATAACGAAAATCAGTCAACAGCTTCGCCTGATTTTTGGAGATCAATACGACTCCATACGTACCGGTAAACTGGGTCAAATAACGCCGATTTTGCCCGTTCGTGACGAGCAAACCGTCTATCCCGCTTGTATCGAACTTTTGCCGCAGTCTATCCAATTTCTCCATCTCAGTCATCCCTTCTATATGTGCCATTCCTCTTTCTAATTAGCTAATTAGCAATCCATATGCCAAACTCCTTTTCCCGATGCACGCCTCTACTGGCATGACATTTGCAAATTTCCAATTTCATCGAAGAAAAGGAGGACATCGTGATGGAATCGCATCGTGTCATCGTTTGCCGCTGTGAGGAAGTATCACTCGCCGACCTGATCGAGACGGCTTCCAGCTATTCTTGCACAGCCCGGGAACTGAAATTGCGGACGCGGGCAGGCATGGGCTGCTGCGGAGGTCGCACCTGCCGGAATATGCTCGACCAGGTCATCGAAGCCGTGACTGGTCAAAAGCCTGACCATGCCGTATCCCTAGGCTACCAGCCACCGGTCCGCCCTATGTCGTTTCAATTGCTCGGAGGTAGAAAATAAATGAATGCACGCATCATGAAGCATCCAATCCTTGGGGAACGCGATCCTGGTAAAACCATGCAATTTACGTTCAATGGATGTGCTTATTCAGCTCTGGAAGGCGAAACGGTCGCCGCCGCCCTATTGGCTTCCGGTATTCGGACACTGCGTGTGCACGAGGAAAAAGGAACTCCACGCGGTATGTATTGCAACATTGGCCACTGCTATGAATGTCGTGTGACGATCAACGGCATTCCTACCGTACGCGCATGCATGACGCTAGTGGAGGAATCCATGATCGTGGAAGCTGGTACTGTTTTGCCTACTCCCCTCCAGAAAGGAGGGCATCACGGATGCTTGATTCCTTGATCATCGGCGCAGGACCAGCCGGGTTGGCCGCAGCTGTCGCAAGTGCCCGACAAGGTCTTAGAGTCCGCGTAGTGGATGAATTTTATCAACCGGGCGGCAGGTTGCTCGGACAGCTGCATCAGGAACCAGATGGCACATGGTGGAATGGTTTGGCTGAAGCTGCTCGTTTACAGCAGGAAGCAGTTGAAGCTGGCGCTGAAATTCGCTGTGGCGTTTCCGTCTTTCATGTCACCCGCCAGGATACCAGCTGGATCGTCTCAACCTCTGAAGGAGTCATGGAGGCCTCGATGCTTTTAATCGCTACGGGTGCCTCTGAAACACCTGTCCCCATCCCTGGGTGGACACTGCCTGGCGTCATGTCGATCGGAGCAGCCCAGGTCATGACCAACGTGCAGCGAGTTCGCGTCGGAACGCGGGGAGTGATCATCGGCATCAACATTCTCTCTGTGGCCATTGCCAGAGAATTGCTGCTGGCAGAGGTCAAGGTCGATCGAATGATTCTCCCTGCCCACTCGGTCATTTCGGGTGATGCTAGTCATCCTGTAGCTGTGATGCAATCCATGCTGCGCATCGCTCATTTGGCCCCATCCCCTCTTATTCGCATGGGAAGCAAATGGATGAAAAGCACATGGATGCAGCGGCTTGGAACCGCTCTATATCCTTCCCGTGGGTTTTCGATGTGGGGTATCCCGATCCAGCTGCGAACGGCGGCACTTGCGATCATAGGGGTAAATCAAGTAGAGGGAGTCCGTATCGCCCACATCACACCCGACGGTCAGCCTGTTTCCGGGACGGAGCAGATCATCCCTGCTGATTTCGTCTGCATCGCTGGTGAACTGAGCCCGCTTGCTGAATTGGCTGCTGTCGCCGGATGTCCATTTTCCTATGTGCCTTCTTTGGGAGGACACATCCCGATTCACAATGAACGGATGCAGACTCCTCTAAATGGACTCTACGTGGCGGGAAATAGTACTGGAATTGAAAGTGCGAAGGTAGCGATGGCACAAGGAACTGCTGCAGGACTGTCAATGGCGTTTTCACATGGCTCCTTGCGAGATTCTAGTCTACTATCGGATGCAATCACTCAGGTCGAAATCGTTCGGCAAAACGCCACCATTCAATTTCATCCTGACATACGTGCTGGACGGATGAGGGTTGGACAAATGGCTGCTGAAATTACACGATAAGCTGCTTTCATAAAAGCTTCTATTTACATTTAAAACAAAAAGCGTGCATCTGCTTGAACAGATGCACGCTTTCTTCATGCCTACAGATCTTACGAGAAGAAGAACTTCTTCAGACCGTACTTGGTTGTTTCCTTATTCATGTGAGCGATAGAAGTCGTGAGTGGAATTCCTTTAGGACAAGCTTGTACGCAGTTTTGGGAGTTACCGCAATCTGCGATACCGCCATCATCCATCAGTGCTTCCAGACGCTCATGCTTGTTCATAGCACCAGTAGGATGCTGGTTGAACAGGCGAACCTGGGAGATTGCGAATGGACCGATGAACTCGGATTTGCTGTTCACATTCGGACAAGCTTCCAGGCAGACACCGCAAGTCATGCACTTGGAAAGTTCGTACGCCCATTGACGCTCAACTTCCGGCATGCGAGGTCCAGGACCCAGGTCATGCGTACCATCGATTGGCACCCACGCTTTTACGCGTTTCAGTGCATCGAACATACGGCTGCGGTCAATAGACAGGTCACGCTGTACAGGGAAAGTACTCATTGGTTCCAGACGAACTGGTTGTTCCAGCTTGTCGATCAAAGCAGAACACGCTTGACGTGGTTTTCCGTTAATCACCATCGAGCACGCACCGCAAACTTCTTCCAAGCAGTTGGATTCCCAGTTTACTGGTGCTGTTTTTTGTCCTTGGGCATTCACAGGATTGCGTTGAATCTCCATCAGCGCCCCGATCACGTTCATGTTCGGACGGTAAGGAATTTTGAATTCTTCCTTGTACGGAGTGCTGTCAGGGCTGTCCTGGCGAGTAATAATCAGGTGAATCAACTTTTCGGCCATGATCAGTTTCCTCCTCTCTTACTTCTTCTTGTCAGACGTATAGTCACGCTTACGTGGTTCAATCAGCGAAACGTCGATGTCTTCATAGTAGATCTCTGGTGCGGTTGTCGCAGGGTCGTATTTCGCCATTGTCGTTTTCATGAAACGCTCGTCATCGCGTTCAGGAAAATCTGGTTTGTAGTGCGCACCACGGCTCTCGTCACGCTTCAGAGCACCAATGGTGATGGCACGTGCCAGAACCAGCATGTTCCACAGATGGCGTGTGAAGGAAGCACCGGAGTTGCTCCATATGTTCGTATCGTTGATGTTGATGTTTTTGTAACGCTCCATCAATTCTACGATCTTGTCGTCTGTTTTTTGCAGACGATCGTTGTAACGAACAACGGTCACGTTATCCGTCATCCACTCACCCAGCTCCTTGTGGATCAGGTAAGCATTCTCGGTACCGTTCATTTTCAGGATGTTGTCGTACTTCTCTTGCTCTTTCTTGGTGAAGCCATCATAGAGCGCAGAGGAGAGATCATCCGAAGATTGTTCCAGACCGTTCATGTACTCGATTGCTTTTGGACCTGCTACCATACCGCCGTAGATAGCGGAGAGCAAGGAGTTCGCACCCAGACGGTTGGCACCGTGCTGCGAGTAATCGCACTCACCGGCAGCAAACAAGCCAGGGATATTGGTCATTTGGTTGTAGTCTACCCACATGCCGCCCATTGAGTAGTGAACAGCCGGGAAGATTTTCATTGGAACTTTACGTGGGTCATCCCCAACGAATTTTTCGTAAATCTCGATAATACCGCCCAATTTAACATCCAGCTCTTTTGGATCTTTGTGGGACAGGTCGAGATAGACCATGTTTTCCCCGTTGATACCCAGCTTCATGTCTACGCAGACGTGGAAAATCTCACGCGTTGCGATGTCGCGAGGTACGAGGTTTCCGTATGCCGGATATTTTTCTTCGAGGAAGTACCAAGGCTTACCATCTTTATAGGTCCAAATACGTCCACCTTCACCACGCGCAGACTCGGACATCAGACGAAGCTTGTCGTCACCCGGGATTGCGGTAGGGTGAATTTGGATCATTTCACCATTTGCATAAATAACACCTTGCTGGTAAGCGATCGAAGCAGCTGTACCGGTGTTGATAATGGAGTTGGTCGATTTACCGAAGATGATACCAGGGCCACCTGTTGCCAGGATGACTGCATCCGCACGGAAGGATTCAATTTCACCGGAACGCAGGTTTTGAGCAGTAATACCGCGACAGGTTCCAGAATCATCGAGTACCGCACCGAGGAAATCCCAATATTCATACTTGGTTACAAGACCTTCCGCTTCATAGCGGCGTACTTGTTCGTCCAAAGCGTAGAGCAATTGTTGTCCGGTCGTTGCACCAGCAAACGCCGTACGGTGATGCTTGGTTCCCCCAAAACGACGGAAGTCCAAAAGACCTTCAGGTGTACGGTTGAACATAACGCCCATACGGTCCAGCATGTAGATGATTCCAGGTGCTGCGTCTGCCATTGCTTTTACAGGCGGTTGGTTCGCCAAGAAGTCGCCACCGTACACGGTATCATCAAAGTGTTCCCAGGTGGAGTCGCCTTCTCCTTTTGTATTAACCGCACCGTTGATACCGCCCTGTGCGCAAACGGAGTGAGAGCGCTTTACTGGAACCAGAGAGAACAGTTGGACGGGAACGCCTTTTTCTGCTGCTTTGATGGTAGCCATCAAGCCGGCCAGACCACCACCGACAATGATCAGTTTACCTTTTGCCATGACTTTGTCCTCCTATCCCTATGAAATAAACGCCGACATCGCGCGCAAGCCGATGAACGTTACGATTACGAATACTGCCATTGTAAAGTATGTTGCAATCCGTTGGGAACGAGGTCCAACGGTGATTCCCCAGTGTACGAGGAACGACCAGATTCCGTTCGAGAAGTGGAAGGTCGTGCTTACAATCCCGATCGCGTAGAACACGATCATAGCAGGATTGCTAAGTATGTCAGCCATCATGTCAAAATTCACTTCTGCTCCCAGCGCTTTTTGGATGCGCGTTTCCCACACGTGCCAAACGATGAAGATAAGCGTAATGATACCTGTCAACCGTTGCCACAGGAACAATTGGTTCCGGAGGTAGCCGAAGTTCCCTACATTTTGTTTCGCTTGGAAAGCAATGTAAAGACCGTAGACCGCATGGAACAGGATCGGGATGTAAATGAGAACAAATTCAAGAACCAGAAGAAACGGAACGTTTTCAATGAGGCCTACAGCCGTATTGAATTCTTCTGGTCCACGGGTTGCTTGATAGTTTGCCGTCAGGTGGAACAGCAAGAACAGCCCGATGGGAAACAAACCTAAGAGAGAGTGAAGCTTGTGACTGAGAAAGCTATGGCCTTTCGCCATACAATGGTCCCCCTTTCAATGTATCTAACGCTCTTTTACTAGATCCTTCTCTCATATCCTAACCCATTGCCTTATCCGTTAGACATGACGGGACGCCCGTCACACTCTTTGTCCTGAATTGACAAAATGTGTCGGAATACGAAAAAAAGAATGGCAAAACATTGACCAAAACAATTGTACTCCTGTCTGTTGGGAGCGTCAAGACAATGAATAGACTAAATCCATTGATAGAACAAACGATTTGAAATCCTGTCCTTTTTCTCTATGAATGTGTCATGAACCACGCATGACCCTCATAATCTAGTACAGACAGGAGGGAAGTAGAGTGAAAGAAACCGATCAACTGGCAGCCTTGTTTCCTGCTCCGTCCATCGCCCACGCGGAAAGGATGAACATGCCCTATCTTGGCTATCTTTTGCTGCGCGAAACTTTGACCCAAACCCTTCTTGGAGAAAGCGAAAGTCCGATTCTCTACTGGATGGGAAAGAACATGGGACGAAAGATTCCGATCCAATCGGCCAATGGAATCATCCTGCCCTTCATTAGACTGGGACTGGGGCAGCTCGACCTGCTGGAGGAATCTCCGCAATATATCAGCTACAGCCTCACCCACACGATCTACCCTCATCTGTCCACAGAACGTCTCAGCCGCTCCCTCTCATTGGAATGCGGAGTGATCGCCGGAGCAATCGAGCAATGGCTGGGCAAGGAGACAGTGGTACAAATGGAAGTCGAGGAGCAGGGGAGCAAAAGCTTGGTCATTCGCGCGTGCTTCTAGCTGCTTATGACTTGAAAAAACCCCCTCTTCCACAATAAAGAGGGGGGAGGTTTCTACAAGCCGTATACGACAGCCGTTTGTTCGACATCCAGTCCGTATGCCGTATGTAAGCTGCGCACGGCCAGGTCAGTCAAATCTGCAGGTATGACACAAGATACCTTGATATCGGAAGTAGATACCATCTTGATCGTAATTTGCTGTTCGGCAAGCACGCGGAACATTTCTGCAGCAACGCCGGGATTGTTCACCATTCCAGCGCCTACGATCGATACTTTGGTCAAGCCTTCCTCGTGATCTATCTTATCAAAGCCAAGCATTTCCCGATTCTTAGCCAGCGTATCCAGCGCATGCTTCAAATCGCCGGACGCCACCGTAAAGGATATATTGGTCACATCCGCATCATAGGAGCTTTGGATAATGATGTCTACGTTAACCTGATGATCAGCCAGCGT
This sequence comes from Brevibacillus sp. AY1, assembly GCF_029870785.1. Lineage (NCBI taxonomy): Bacteria > Bacillati > Bacillota > Bacilli > Caryophanales > Paenibacillaceae > Brevibacillus > Brevibacillus sp. AY1. The sequence goes on along the minus strand of NZ_JAFLPN010000011.1, from coordinate 82,769 downwards.
ATTGAAGAGGCGAGAGAGCGTTCCAACCTTCGCCGGCATGCCAACTACCGTGATCTTCGCCACCTCTTCATCATGCGCTACACCACTAACTACTCTTCCTGTTTCCATTTGGGGAGCCTCCTCTACGAACGTTCCTTCTTCCGATGTAAAGCTGGAGCGGACGACCAGTTTTACCTTGTACTTTTTGGCTGCCTCGACCGAACGAGGGTGGAGGACACCAGCCCCCAGATTCGCCAGCTCAAGCATCTCGTCATAGGAGATGCGATCCAGCTTGCGTGCAGCGGGAACTACACGCGGATCAGCCGTGTAGACCCCCGATACATCTGTAAAGATCTCGCATCTGTCAGCCTTTAGGCTTGCCGCCAAAGTCACGGCAGAGGTATCCGATCCGCCACGTCCCAGGGTGGTAATTTCGCCTTCGTCGCTGATACCTTGAAAACCTGCTACGATGACGACGCGACCACGGCTCAATTCCGCACGAATGCGCGTCGGGTCAATTTCCTTGATCCTAGCACGGCTGTGAATGGCTTCCGTCGTGATCCCGGCTTGCCAGCCAGTCAACGAAATAGCGTCGTAGCCTTTTTGGTGCAAGGCCATAGAGAGCAGGGCAATCGATACCTGTTCCCCTGTGCTCAGGAGCATATCCATTTCTCTTTCTGAGGGATAGGGCGTAATCTCCTTGGCCATATCGACCAGCACGTCCGTCGATTTGCCCATCGCGGACAATATGATCACCATGTCGTGACCTTCTTCTTTATTTGCGATAATCCGATCAGCAACTCGCAAAATTCGCTCAATGGTACCTACAGAAGTACCACCATATTTCTGCACGATCAATCCCACGGCACTTCTCTCCTTTTTCTCGTATCCATATCCATATCGTTCTCTATTTTTTATCTGTGTTTTCTATATAAAATGTACAAAAAAGACACCAACAAGGAATCTCACCTGTCGCTGTCTATGATTTCGACATACCGGCTCCTCCTTCCCAATACACGCGGACAGTAAAGGATGACCATCGGAATATATCCCGTCATCACTCACACTGACACACCGTGAGATAGCTCTCCATCCAGCAACCGGACATTGCCTGGATGACAGTCCTGTGTTTATTCAACACAAGCCCAGCATGAAAAGCAGCGGGTCGCTCTTCACACTTCGGCGAATTCCCCTTTCCCATACCCTTCACAGACACCCGATCTCAGGGAGGTACTCTTGGTTTTCGCGCCTCTACCTCACTCCTTTGGGGAAGTGAGGCCAACTATTCTGTTTGAATGGGATTATATCATGGAGCTTGTAGCAGTTCAATTCCTTTTTATTCTGGATTATGTTTCCAGCTTTCTCAGATGAGCAATGATCTCTCGTGCCAGCTTATCTCCGAACCCTAATTGGCGGAAGTCTTCGACGCTAGCCTCGCGCATTTTTTTCAACGAGCCAAAATGCGTAAATAACTGTTTGCGTCTCTTTTCGCCAATGCCCGGAATCTCGTCCAGCTGGGAGGACAGCATCGTCTTGGAACGCGATTGCCGGTGAAAGGTAATCGCAAACCGGTGCACCTCATCCTGGATTCGCTGCAGCAAGTAAAATTCATAGCTGTCCCGTCTAAGCTCCACCGTTTCAGGCGGATCACCATACATCAGCTCGGCTGTTCGGTGCTTGTCATCCTTCGCCAAGCCACAAACAGGAATGTACAGACCCAATTCGTTTTCCAGCACATCCATCGCTGCGCTAATTTGACCTTTTCCCCCATCGATCACGATCAGATCAGGCATTTCCTGGTTTTCCTTGAGCAGGCGCGTGTATCGGCGGCGGATCACTTCACGCATGGATCCGTAATCATCGGGGCCTTCGACGGTCTTGATCTTGAACTTGCGATATTCCTTCTTGTCCGGGCGGCCATTCGTAAACACAACCATCGCGGAAACAGGCTCTGTCCCTTGAATATTCGAGTTGTCAAACGCTTCGATCCGATGTGGGGTCCCGATCCCGAGAATATGCCCCAGATTGTGAACAGCTTGGATAGTCCGGGCATCGTCTTTGGACATCAGCGCAAATTTTTCCTGTAGAGCTATACGTGCGTTTTCACTCGCCATCTGCACCAGCTCGCGTTTTTTACCGCGCTTGGGAGCATGGACTTTCACACCTAGCCACTCTGCCAGAAGATCGGGATCGCTGGTCTCGGGCAATAATATCTCCTTGGGCAGAACATTTTGCTTGTCATAGTAAAATTGGCTCACATATGACATAAAATCTTCTGCCTCATCGCCATAATAGGGGAACGAGGTCGTCTGACGCTCAATCATTTTCCCTTTCCTCATATAGAAGATCTGAATGCACATCCAGCCTTTATCCACTGCATAGCCGATAATATCGCGATCGACCGTATCAGCCATCGTGATCTTCTGTTTTTCCATCACGGCTTCGATGCTCTTGATCTGGTCGCGGTATTCCTTCGCCCGCTCAAAATCCATGTTCTCCGATGCGTGAAGCATTTTTTCCGTCAGCTGCTTTTTCATCTCTTCATGTCCGCCGTCAAGAAAACGGCTGATCTCGTCGACCAGACGCTGATTTTCCTCTTGAGAAACGTCGTACACACAGGGCGCCAGACACTGCCCCAGATGATAATAGAGACATACCTGCTTCGGCATCGTTTTGCACTTGCGCAAAGGATACAGGCGATCCAGCAATTTTTTGACTTCCCCTGCATCCCCAGCGTTGGGATAGGGTCCAAAGTAACGCGCCTTGTCCTTTAATACCTTGCGCGTAATCTCCAAACGAGGTTGCTTTTCATTCGTGATCTTGATGTATGGGTACGTTTTATCGTCCTTAAGCATCACATTGTAACGAGGATTGTGCTGTTTGATCAGATTGCACTCCAGAATCAAGGCCTCAATCGCGGAGGAGACGACAATATATTCAAAATCTGTAATTTCACTCACTAAAAGCTGCGTCTTGCCATCATGGCTTCCTGTAAAATAGGAACGAACGCGGTTCTTCAGCACTTTGGCCTTCCCCACGTAGATGATTTCTCCCACAGCGTTTTTCATCAGGTAGCAGCCTGGCTTTTCAGGCAAGACCCCTAACTTGTCTTTCAAGGAGCTGTTCAAAGCTGCTCCCTCCTTCCAGATACGTTCCATGCATCATCGTATCATGTTTGCCAACTGATGAAAATCATTAGGCGTTCGGAATCACCCGGAAAAGAAAAGCAGCACTTGCACATCCATGCAAATGCTGCTTCTGCCTTCCGTTATGGCCGATCGGTCACCTTACAGGTGCTTGCCTACTGTCGCCATCAGTGCTTCTTTTGGTTGGAAGCCGATTACTTTATCGACAGGTTGACCATCCTTGAACACGATCAGTGTAGGGATAGACATAACGCCAAAACGACCTGCAGATTCTGGGTTGTCATCGACGTTTACCTTTACGATTTTGAGCTTGGAGCCCACTTCGCTGTCGATTTGCTCCAGCACCGGTGCAATCATTTTGCAAGGGCCGCACCAAGGTGCCCAAAAGTCAACAAGGACAGTTCCTTGCTCGATTTCTTGGGAAAAGTTTTGATCAGATGCATTTACGATAGCCATGAAAGTTACCTCCTTGATCTCTTCCTACGGAAAAAAGTACCTCACACATTTAGTATATCATCCCTGCATCAATATGACTACGGCGCCAGACACTTTCCGCACTCTTCCGTTAGTGTGTCCTGCCAAGCGTTATTCTAACGGTCCATCACCGATTCTTTCGTTCTTTACTGCCCCGTTTGCTTTAAACGATGGATGTCCCTCTCGTGATCATATGATTACCGTCACGACGTTCAATGCGATCAAAGCGGCGGTAGGAATCCGCGGACAAAAAAACGCCCCGAGCTTCGGGACGTTATGTTCCTTCTCTATTTGTTTAAACAAGAACCTTTTTGAACTCTGCTGTAAGCAATGGCACGACTTCAAACAAGTCGCCGACGATTCCATAATCTGCAATCTGGAAAATCGGTGCTTCCGGATCCTTGTTGATCGCCACAATAATTTTCGAGCTGGACATACCAGCCAAGTGTTGAATGGCGCCAGAAATACCGCAAGCGATGTACAAATCAGGTGTTACTACCTTTCCGGTCTGACCGATTTGCATGGAGTAATCGCAGTAATCCGCGTCGCATGCACCGCGAGACGCGCCGACTGCAGCACCCAGAACTTCAGCCAGTTCATACAACGGCTGGAAGCCTTCTGCGCTTTTCACTCCGCGACCGCCGGAGATGATAACCTTCGCTTCAGACAAATCGACTTTGCCGCTTGTTTTGCTCACAACTTCTTTTACAATTGTACGCAAATCCTTGATTTCCAAATCAACCGGAACAACCGAAGCCGTTTTCGAAGCGTCTGCCTCTCCCACTGCGATATTGTTCGGACGGATGGTGATGAACACCTTTCCATCATTGAACTTGCGTTTTTGGAAGGCTTTCCCTGCGTAAATCGGGCGAACAAAAACAGGTCCTGCCTCCACCCCTGTTACGTCAGAAACCAGTCCGAACCCGAGACGAGCTGCAACACGAGGAGCAACGTCACGTCCGATTGCTGTATGACCCAAGACAACAGCATCTGGAGACACGAATTCGATCAATTGTGTAACTGCTTGCGCATATGCATCAGGTGTGTACTGCGCCAATGCCTCGTGCTCAGCCGTGTAGACTGAAGCTGCTCCATGCTGGCCGAGAATCGCCGCGTGAGCTGCTGCACCTGCCCCAAAAACGCCTGCGACCACTTCGCCACCTTCTGCAATGATCTGTGCTGCAGCAAGGGCTTCCAGCGATACATTACGCAGCTGTCCGTCGCGAACCTCTGCCAATACAAGTACTTTTTTCATGGAAATCCTCTCCCTCTCTCTTAGATCACTTTCGCTTCGTTGCGCAACAGTTGCACCAATTCAGACGCCTGTGCAGCCAGATCACCGGACAAGATGCGCCCAGCCTGTTTTGTTGGCGGCAAAATTTGATCTACAATCTCAGTCTTCGCTTTTACCTCATCGGCAGACAGACCGAGATCATCAGCAGAGAGACGGTCCAGAGGCTTTTTCTTTGCTTTCATGATCCCTGGCAGGGAAGGGTAACGCGGCTCGTTCAAGCCTTGTTGAGCTGTGATCAATACAGGAAGGCTGGTTTCCACAACCTCCAGATCACCTTCCACATCCCGCTCGACACGTACGGAAGTGCCATCAATCTCCAGTTTTACTGCAGTTGAAACGTGGTTGATGCCCAGCTCCTCAGCAAGACGAGGTCCACCTTGTCCGGCACCTGTATCTACAGCCATTTGGCCGCCAAGAATGATGTCAAAGCCTTCTTTTTTTGCAACCGCTGCAAGAACCTTCGCTGTTGTGAACTCGTCACCAAACAGGGACTCGTCATCCACCAGAACTGCCTTGTCAGCTCCCATGGCCAGCGCGGTACGCAGTGCGCTTTCAGCACGATCCGGCCCGATGCTTACCACTGTCACCTCGCCACCATGCTCTTCCTTCAGCTTGATCGCTTCTTCAACAGCATACTCATCGTATGGATTAATGATAAATTCAACACCGTCTTCAGAAATGTTTCCACCTTGAATCACAATTTTCTCTTCTGTGTCAAATGTCTGTTTCAACACAACTAAAATGTTCATTCAAATAACCCCTCCTTAGTCGAGATGCTACCTTGAAATGGTTAATGAGGCAAGCCATTTCTCTTCTTCATATATATCGTTAACGATGGGATTTAACGATCGGAAAATTGCGGTTTCCGCTTTTCCAGAAAAGCGCCTACGCCTTCTTTGACGTCTTCTGTTGCAAAAGCCTTACCGAAGAGCTCCGCTTCCTTGTCCATCCCTTCTGTATGGGAGAGTGTGCTGGATGAGTGGATCGCCTCCAAGGCAAATCTCACTGTCACTGCACTTTTTTGCGAGATGGCTGCAGCAAGCTTTTTCGCTTCGGAAAGCAATTGCTCAGCTGGATAAACGCCTTCGACCAAGCCGATGCGTAGCGCTTCCTCGCCGCCGATCATCTCCGAGGTCAGAATCAGCTGCGTCGCCTTTCCACGGCCTACAAGGCGAGGGAGACGCTGTGTACCTCCGTAGCCTGGAATCAAGCCCAGATTTAGCTCAGGCAAGCCAAGCTTCGCCTCCACTGCAGCCAATCGGATGTGGCAAGCCATCGCCAATTCCAGTCCCCCTCCGAGACATGCGCCATTAATAGCGGCAATGATCGGTTTTGGGAACGTTTCCAGACGGCTGAACAATCCTTGTCCCAATTTGGCTGCTTGCTTAGCATCTGCCACATCCATCTGGGTAAATTCCTTGATATCAGCTCCAGCAATGAAAAACCGCCCTTCTCCTGTCAGCACAATTGCCTTGATAGAAGAATCAGCTTCCCATTGCCCCAGAAGCTCCTGCAGCTCTTCCAGGACAGACTTACTTAGCGCATTGGCCGGCGGATTGCTGATGGTAACAACCGCAACACGATCCTCCAGCTGCACATTCCAATGTGCACTCATCTCTCACCCTCCACTCTATCAAAAATGAAGGAACAACCATCCTTTCCGAACGGTCGCTCAGTTTCGCACTTTCATTTTAACAAAGGAACGATTGTAACAAAAGCTTTTCTTTCACTACTTTCCCTTCAAACCATTTAGGAAGAGGTTATGAATGGGATCGACATGGGAGACAAGATCGTATTTGCACTGTTTCATGACCCATGATGTCGTCACTGCATCGAGCGTTCCAAAAATCATTTTTCTCGCCAGGCGCACTTCGATGTCGGGCCGGAAAATACCAGCATCCATTCCTTCCCGAATCACCTCGTCAATCAGGTCAAAATACTGCTTCATGACGTTGCCTATTCCTTCGCTGATCTCAGGATTGGACTGGCGTAGCTCGATCTGTGTCACCATCGCCAAATCCTGATCCCGAGAAAGCTGACTGAAATGCGTGTGAACGAGAGCATACAGCTTTTGTTCCGCCGACTTCGCTTCCAAGATGCGTTCCCTGCACGTTTCAATAAAATGACCCATCTTTTCGTTAAACAAGGAGATAAGAATATCATCTTTGTTTTCAAAGTAGAGATAGATCGTGCCGTCCGCTACTTTCGCCTCTTTGGCAATCTTGGATACCTGAGCATTGTGATAGCCCTGCCGAGCGATGACGCGAACTGCAGCATCAATAATGGCTTGATACTTTTCCCCCGTTTTCTTTGCCATATGTACCTCCACGTTTACTCACACAGATGAAAAATGAATGACTATTCATTCACAATCAGTGTATTATATCCCATCGTCTGCTGTCAATCCCGTACATCGTAGATACCCCTGCTTATTGGGAAAAGCCCGTCTCTACGAAGAGAAACGGGCTACCTTCAAACTTAGCTTGTTTTGATCTGCTCCTGTTCTTCCCTGCGCTTTTTATCTTCCTCCTGCAGCTGGCGTCTCAGCACCTTGCCTACCATGGTCTTGGGCAGTTCAGTACGGAACTCGTACTGTCGGGGAATTTTGTACGCAGCCAGCCTTTCACGGCAATGCTTCTCTAGCTCTTGCTCGTCGGCCTGCATGTTTTGTTTGAAAACCACGAATGCCTTGACCGTCTCGCCGCGATACGGGTCGGGAACACCAATGACGGCTGCTTCCTGCACCGCCGGATGCTCGAACAGTACCTCTTCAACTTCACGCGGATAGATGTTGAAGCCTCCTGCGATGATCATATCCTTTTTGCGATCTACGATATAGAAATACCCGTGTTCGTCCATATATCCCATATCGCCGGTCAGCAGCCAGCCGTCCTTGAGCACAGCGGCAGTATCCTCCGGGCGATTCCAGTAGCCAACCATCACTTGCGGCCCTTTTACGGCCAGTTCGCCAATCTCGCCAACAGGAACTTCCTCTCCTGTGCTGAGGTCCATGATACGACTATCCGTATCCGGCCAAGGCAAACCGATGCTGCCTGAGATGCGCTTGCCCCAGATCGGATTGGAATGGGTAACCGGTGAAGCTTCGGTCAAACCATACCCCTCGACCAGTTTGCCGCCTGTCAGCTCCTCGAACTTGTTCTGAACCTCGACTGGCAATGGTGCAGAGCCGCTCACGCAAGCCTCGATGGAGGAAAGATCGTATTTCTGCAAATCTGGATGATTGATCAGCCCGATATACATCGTTGGCGCACCTGGAAACAGGGTGGGCTTGGTCTTGTTGATCACATCCAAAATCAGCTTCACGTCGAATTTGGGTACCAAAATGATTTCGCCTGCAATGGAAATTCCTTTGTTCATAACCGTCGTCATTCCGTATACGTGAAAGAGCGGAAGTACACCGAGAATGCGCTCGCTTCCCATCTTCAGCTTATACATGACAGCCCGGCATTGGACGGCATTGGCGATCAAATTGGCATGTGTCAGCATGACGCCTTTCGCTACGCCTGTGGTGCCACCTGTATATTGCAGCAGGGCGATGTCGTGCTCGGGATCAATCTCAGCTTTCACCGGAATGATAGCGCTTTCTTTCACTACAGAAAGAAAAGGCTCAACATCGCTGCCATATGTGACTTGCGGATTGTGCCCGTCTTTTTTTTGTACCAGCGGATACAGCATTTTTTTGATAAAGGGCAGGTAGTCGCCGATACTGGTAATAATGAGTCTTTTCAATGGTGTGGATGATCGTACAGAAGTGACGCGTTTGTAAAGCAGGTCCAGTGTAATGATCGTCTCTGTCCCTGAGTCATTGAGCTGATGGATGATTTCCCGCTCTGTATAGAGGGGATTGGTCATGACGACAGTAGCGCCGGCAAAAAGAGCTCCGTAGTAGCTGATCACAGCTTGCGGAATATTCGGCAGCATGATCGCTACACGATCCCCTTTTTTCACGCCTCGCTTGATGAGTCCATTGGCAAACTGATAAGAAAAATGCAAAAGCTCCCGATACGTCATTCGCTTTCCCATAAAATAAATCGCGTAATGGTCTGGATACGTAGCTGCTGATTGTTCCAGAAAATGCGTCAGTGGAACACGGGGGTATTCCAATGAAGCTGCAGTTTCGGGTGGGTAATTGGCAATCCAAGGCTTGGCATTTGACATGGGTATTCCCTCCATCGCTTAATGGCCTTGCCGTCCCGTATGATCAGCATTCATAACCTCTTCCCTACTCTTATTCTATTCTAAAAATAGTTAATTTTCCAACAAAATGTTACAACATGAAGTTTTCTTTCCAAAAACAAAAGAAGACGCCATTCGAAGCGTCTTCTTTTTTACGATGACGAAGACAAAACCGCTTGAATCTGCTGGCGGATTCTTTGCCGCTCTGTACTAGGCACCAAATGATACCAGCCCAGCACGCCATCCTGCCAGATCCGCTCATCTCTTCCTGTCAAGGTATCCGTCTGGAACAGGTTGTGGTTGTCACCCGGATTGCCATACGCGAGCAGCAAAGCGGCAATCTCTCCTTCTGTCAGGTCCATCTTGACGTGTTGACCCATAATTTGCATCAAGGCATGTATTTTCGACAAAGTTTCGGGAGAGGCTGCTTTGACCGCAATGGCTTGCATGATTTCCTGCTGTCTTGCGATGCGCTGGTAGTCGCTATCTTCTTTGCCCAGATCGCTTTTGCGGTAGCGTGCGTAGTCGAGAGCTTGCTCTCCATTTAGGGTCTGCATACCCGGCTGCAGATCGATATAAGTATCGTCGCTCGGATCGCTGTACTTCATTCTTTTCTTTACATCAATCGGAATTCCGCCGAGTTCATCCACGATCTTCCGAAAGCCATCGAAATCAACGGAAACGTAGCGATCAATCTCGATGCCAAGAAACGATTCGAGAGATTGCTTCACGAGCTTGGGACCGCCAAATGCCATGGCATGATTGACCTTGTCATGTCCTTTGCCGGGAATGTCCAGGTAGCTGTCACGAGGAATGGAGATGAGATAGGCGGACTGCTTGCCAGGGTTGATCGCTGCCAGCATGATCGTGTCGGAACGTGCTCGCTCGCCGTCTCTGCTGTCTATTCCCAGGATCAAAGCGACAAAAGGCTTCATGGGCGGAGATACGGAGGTCAGATCAATCACAGGCTCAGGCTCAGAGGGCGCTTTGGCAGTCTGCTGGACTTGACCATCTATCGGTACGTACCACTGTCGAACGAGCTGTCTGTACTCAATCGCAGCATAGCCTACCACTACCAGCATTGAGATGATGCAAATAGATACGAGATGAAAGGCAATGCGTTTTCCATACCGCTTGGCAAAAGACAGGAACTTCATACTTAGACCTCCCCCGTATAAAGAAACCTCTATCGCGCAGACTGTTGAACACGCATTAGAGGCAGGCTATTCTTGCTATATCGGGATGCGTTTGTCTGTAAGCTCTTTCTTTTCCGATACAGGAAATGAAAGTCCCCGTCAGTCTGTGGACAATGACAGGGACTTGTTTCCATTTTTAACAGGAGAGGCCTTGTTTAAACCTGAGCGCCAAGCGATTTTGTATGCGTTATGTGCGTTCTACGATCAGTGCCATGCCCATGCCGCCGCCCACGCACAGCGTAGCCAGGCCACGCTTTAGCTGGCGTCGCTTCATCTCATGCAGCAAGGTTACGACAATCCGGCAGCCCGTCGATCCCACCGGATGTCCGAGAGCGATCCCACTGCCGTTCACATTTGTGATTTCACGTGGCAAACCAAGCAGCTTTTCCACCGCCAAATACTGCGCAGCAAATGCTTCATTTACTTCGATCAGATCGATGTCGGCAAGCGTAAGACCTGCTTTTGACAACGCCTTATGAACTGCCGGAACCGGACCGTAGCCCATCAGATCAGGCTCGACACCCGCCACTGCCCACGAGACAATCCTGCCCAAAGGCGCAATGCCCAGCTCCCGTGCTTTGCTTTCCTTCATCAACAATGCGGCAGAAGCGCCGTCATTCAAGCCAGAGGAATTTCCCGGTGTCACAGTGCCATTTTCCCGGAAGCCTGGTCTGAGCTTGGCGAGGCCCTCCAGAGTCACGGCGCGGCGCGGGTGCTCATCAGTGTTGACCCATGAGATCTCCCCTCTTTTTTTCACAGGAACAGGAATGATCTCTTCAGCAAAAGTGCCAGAGTCGATGGCCTTGATTGCGTTTTGCTGGCTGCGCAAGGCGATCTCGTCCTGCTCTTCGCGTGATATGCCATAGCGATCAACCAGACGCTCTGCTGTCTCACCCATAAGAATCTGGTGGTGTGGGTCCGTGAGCAACTCCCACATCGCATCTGTCATTTCCCCATGCGTGAGTCTTTTTCCCCAGCGCGCGTTTTTCAGGACATACGGGGCATTGCTCATGCTCTCCACGCCGCCAGCCATGACGATTTCGTTGTCACCCAGCAAGATTTGTGAAGCTGCACTCACGATCGCCTGCATGCCTGATGCGCATTGGCGCTGGACTGTATAACCCGTAACCTCTTGTCCCAGACCTGCATCGATCGCAACCACCCGTGCGATGTTGGGTTCATCTGTACGCTGAATACAATTGCCAAGGACGATTTCTTCAACCAACTTAGGTTCTACCCCAGCCTTATCCAACACGCCGTTGACAGCCGTCTGCGCCAGCTTGCGAGCGCTTACATCTTTTAGAACACCGCCGAACGTACCAATCGGTGTCCGTCCGGCAGCAGCAATGACCACATGCTCCATTCCGCTTCCCCTCCAAAATTGTTTTTTTCTATCGTACCATTCGCCAGTTACAACGATGATTACCTGCTCTATTTTTTGGTGACTCCACTTTCTTTCATCAGGAGTGTCACCCATTCCTCGCTCTGACGCTCCCCCAGTGTTTGGAAGCCTGCCTGCTCGTACGTCGAACGGACCATCTCCCGGTTCCATTCCACCATCCCGGATAGCAGGAGGTAGCCGTCCGGAGCGATTCGTTCTTTGACTATCGGCAGCATCGCCACGTCTTCGTCCCCACCGATGTTCAGCAAAATCAAATCTGCCTGTTGCGGTAATTCTCGACGAACCGTATCCTCCAATGCATCTCCGACGATGATTTTCAGCGCGTGAGCTGGAAGTTGGTTGTTGGCGGCGTTTACTTCCATCTGATATTCGCTCTGCGGATTGATATCGACTGCATAGACGGGCTGACTCGCTCCATTGATTGCGCAGTACAAGGAAAGAATGCCCGATCCAGCTCCAATGTCGAGGACAACCTTGTCTTTCACAGTGATTTCCTGCAAGAAAAGTAAAATATCCTGGGTTGTACCATGATAGCCAGTCCCAAAAGCTGCACCAGGATCCATCCAAAGGATGTGCTTGGCTTCCTTCAGTGCTTCCGGCTCCGTCCAGGTCGGAGCGATCCACCAATCACCTACTTGCACTTCGCGAAACTCGTCCTTCCAGGATTCATTCTCTTCTGCCACTTGCGCCACTTCCAGAATGGAAATCGCCCCTGGCCAGCGCTGTATGTACACTCGTAAAAGCTGCTGATGCTCTTCCTCCTGCTGCACCATCGGTTCGAACACATAGACCGTGACCGCATCTTCTGTATTTTGTGCGAAATCGTAGCCGTTATCAGTAGTCAGCACCTCAAAGGGGGGCTCTACCCAGCCCAATGTGTACGGACTATCCAGCAGCTCGGCAACAAAAATGTCCTCCGTGTCCTGTCTTACTTTCAGTGTGTATTTCAACCATTTTTGTTCCACTTCACTCTTCTCCTTTTTACCTTGTCTATATGGAATGACACATAACCCGCTTCCTCGTTCACAACTGCCAATAGCTAGATAGTAGGCTGCATGGTATGATACTAGAATGGATTATTTACCTGCAAGGAGGTTTATCATGTTTGACGAATTTTTTTATCGGCGTCGCAAAAACAAAGGAATGTACATCCTGATGATCATCTTCGCGATCTTGGGTATCGGGATGTTTGCGATGGGCGTTTTCTTTTTCCTGTAGGGTTGCTTTACTTCCCATTGTTTACTCGATTATACTTGAGAATGTGTTTTTCCTGTACGTTTGATATAGAAAGAAGGTTCACTCCATGTCGCGAATTCTCATCTCCGGGTACTATGGCTTCAACAATGCCGGAGACGATGTGGTCCTTTACGGCATCATCAGCTCGCTCAAGCGGGAACAACCGAATATTTCCCTAGCTGTTCTCTCCAATCAGCCTGAGCGCACCGCTGAGCTATTCGGCATTGAAGCCTATGACCGTTGGAGCCTGGGTACCATCGTCCGCGAGCTGAAGCGAAGCGACATGCTGGTGATGGGCGGGGGAACACTGATGCAGGACGTAACCAGTCCACGAAGTGTCCTCTACTATCTGGGTATTGTCCTGATAGCAAAGCTCCTGGGCAAGCCTGTCGTCTTCTACGCACAAGGGTTTGGACCGATCCTGAAGTCGCTTAGCCGCTCCATGATCAAACGCGTCGTCAATCGGGTGGATGTGATTACTGTGCGCGATCACGAATCAGGAGAAGACTTCAAGGCCTGCGGTGTAAAACGTGCACCGATCCACATCACGGCAGATCCCGCTTTGACCATTTCCGCTGATGATATAACGGACAAGCGTGGAAAAGAGTTGTTACAAGGCTTGTTTGCCGACTCGACCAAACCATTGGTCGCCATCTCTGTACGGGACTGGAAGCAGGAGCAGCAGTTTAAACAAAGCATGGCGCTGGCAGCTGACTGGTTTATCGACCAGGGCTGGAATGTCTTGTTTCTGCCGATGCACGTCCCCAGTGATCTGGCTCCGTCCAAGCAGATCATGGAGCAGATGAAACAGCAGGGAGCTCGTCTTCTCGATACTCCCGTTACGTTCCATGATATCATGTCCGTGCTGAAACAATGTGACTACGTCGTCGGTATGCGATTGCACTCGCTCATTCTTGCATGCATGCTGCGCATCCCATTTACCGGAATATCCTACGATCCTAAAATCGATCGTTTTGTCGAACGCGCCGGAATGCCCAATGCCGGCCATATAACCCAACTGGACTCAGCCTCGCTACTAACCCTTCTTTCCGAACGGCTAAACATGCTGGATCAGGAGAAAGAAGTGATTGCGCGTCAGGCACAGCTTCTCGAAAAAGAGGCTGCGAAAAGCAGTGAGCTGGTCCTGCAGGCCCTGAGCAAAAAAGGTTGAGGGTATCTGATGAAAATCTAGAAGAAAGGTGGGCCGGATCATGTCTCTTTCCTCTCAGATGTTAATTGGCTTGAATCGTTTGTTTCCTCTCCCCGTTCACCCATTTAACCTGGCGAACGACGGGCAGATGAGCTATACCGAGTGGCAGTTCCAGAAAGGGGACCAGACGATTCAATTTTTCCTCCCCTTTCATTCCCAGGAACAGATGTTCACGGGTAAAACCGTCCTCGACATTGGTTGTGGAGGCGGCGGCAAGACCTGCTACTACGCAACCTTCCGTCCTGAAAAAATGATCGGGATCGATATCGTCCCCCACTATGCTGAGGAAGGAAATGCGTTTGCCAAGGAAAAAGGACTTGCTGACGTCGTTTCCTTCATGACGGGGGATGCGGCAAACATGACCTTTGCCGACAACACCTTCGACACGATCATCATGAATGACGCGATGGAGCACGTCGGAGAGCCGGAAAAAACGCTCGAAGAATGCTTCCGTGTACTAAAGCCAGGTGGACATCTCTACATCAATTTTCCACCTTACTATCACCCGTACGGTGCGCATCTATCTGATGCCATCGGGATTCCTTGGGTGCATGCCCTCTTTTCAGACCAGGCCTTGATCCGTGCATACAAAGAATTGGTTCGGGATCTGCCGGATGGCGCTGACCGCATTTCGTTTCGCTTCAGCACACAGCCTGATGGACGAGAGACGATCTCTTACATCAATCAGATGACCATCAAGCGCTTCCGTAGGATCCAACAAGGCGTTACTCAGCCTGCCGTCTACCAGCAGGAAATTCCGTTGCGCAATCAGCTGAAGGTATTGGCCGAGATGCCCGGATTGCGGGAATTTTTCGTCAAGATGGTAGTCTGTGTGTACCGGAAGGATAAATAGACTTTCAAGTGCATGAAAAAAGGATGCCCTAACAGCCATTCAGCTGTTTATGGGGCATCCTTTTTATTTGTCGTGATCCAGCATGTCTAGCTGTCGACAAGATTTAATTGCCAGGAAACGCCGTACCGATCCTGCACCCAAGCAAACTTTGAGCTGAAAGGATAGGCACCTAGAGGCATTAAGACGATGGATTTGCGTATTGGTATACACCCATTCATTTGACGGATGAAGAATTTCAGGAGCTCGTCCAATCTGTTAATCAGATTATTGAAAAAGCGATCCATAATGAGCCGACAACGGATCGTACCTCTCGAATCTTTGCAGGTATGTTTATTCCGCAAAAATCTTAATTGCATTTCAACAGCCTCATGAACCAGTTTCACGGATTTTAAACGAAGATATCCTTTCATTCACCTTTACTACACCGTTTTCGAATAGAGTGATTTACAAATAGGAGGCGATTATAGATGAGTGTTCAAGTTGTGCAGGGTGATCAAGATTTATTCTTGCATATTTCAGGCTGGACCGCAGTTGCCACTTTGAGAAGGAAGATAGCCATTCCCTACAGTACGGTCGAAGAAGTTCAAGTGGGAAATTTTCAGTTTCCCTGGACTGCTATAAAAAGAACGGGCATCACTTCGCTCGGCTATAAAGCTGGCCATTTCCTTATTGATGAAAAGAAATATTTCTTATCCTTTCATGATGACAATCGAGCAGTAATCCTGAGTTTGAAAGATAATGAATTTGACCATATTGTAATGGAAAGTGAAAATTCAGGAACCGGTATGCAATACTCTTGGGTGTTCATACTATCTGTTCCTGTTAATAAAGCCCAACTTCTCATTTGACTTACTGAGAAGTTGGGCTTCTGTTTTTTGCGTATTGGATATCCTTCTTTACTGTGACTTGGAGGACGCCTGTTTTTTCCGAATCATATTCATAAACGTTCGCAGCTTGTTGCCGCCGGGCAACCAATCCAGCTCCTTGTCATCGATAAGTGGTATCAACAACAGCAGTCCAAGATAGACAATCATTCCGACTGCAACGCCAGCTACGGTTTCCGCTGCCCCCAGCAGGCGCAGCTTGTCATTCCAGCCTAGCAAATATCCGACTCCTTCCGTCGTACCCCACGCCAATACCAGCATCAGATTGGCGACAAGGAGCGGGTAGAGCGTGTCAAAGCGCCAGTGAATGGGTACGTAGACAAGACGACTGATCGTGCGCATATTCAGGATGCAGACGAATGCCGTCGCACACAGCCAGGAGAGCGAAAGACCTTCCATCCCAAACCACGATGTGAACAGCAGCGTCGCAGCAATTTTGACGAGTACCCCGTACATCAGGTGGCGTGCCGGAATTTTTTCTTTGCCCACTCCTTGCAGGATTCCATTGGTCGCAAGCAATAGCGACAGCGGGATTGCAGTGACACCCAGAATCGCCATCGCGCGCGTGCCTTCTGCATCCCCATACAACGCCAGATTGGCACCCTCTGCTACCGCGGTCAGACCGAGGCCAGCTGGCAAGCCGATCAGCCAGGCAAAGCGGAGGGACAGCTTTGTCAGAGTCGTGACCCGCTCTTCATCCCCTTGCCTCTTTGCTTCTGCAATGGCTGGCACGATGGAAAGAGCAATCGAGGACCCGAAGAGGCTTGCCATCTGTAGTAAAGGGCCACCACGGCTGTAAATGCCAAACCAGGTATCCGCCGTCAGACCATCTACATGCCAGATGTAACGGAAGATGTTAATTGCTAGGAAAGAATCCGTCAAGCTGAAGATCGGAATCACCAGCGCGCTCAGGCATATCGGCCAAGCGATTCGCCACATCGTCGAAAAGAAGGCTCGATCATACCACCAGTCCAGACGATTCCACTGTCCGCCGGCAAAAACGGAGTTTTTCCGGTTGTGCAGCCACATGAGAAAAGCCAGGAAACCCAGACTTAAAAACGTGCTGATCATTGTACCGAAGTTGACGCCGGTAATCACCGTGTCCGTATCTTCTCCCAAACGGACCAGGTAAAGAGAGGCTATGAGGATAAAAGCTACCCGCAAAGTCTGTTCGACAATCTGGGACAGCCCGACATACATCATTTTCTGATGTCCGTAAAAGAAGCCTCGAATCACCGCAATGAGCGGCACAAACAATAAGGATAAGGATATTGCACGGATCGGTTCGATCAGATGCGGGTTTCCCATCAGCTTGGCAATCAGGGGTGAGCTGGCGTATAAAATCGCGAACAGGACAATCCCGATCCCGCCCATCATGACCATGCTTCGTGCCAGAATTTGTCCGACAGCGCCCTTCTTGCCTTCTGCCAAAGCTTCAGCAATCACTCTGGACAGCGCTACAGGCACACCTGCCGTTGCCAGCACGAGGAAGGTCAGGTAGAGCGGATAAACTTCCTGATAGAGTCCAAGACCACTGTCACCGACTATCTCCTGCAGAGGAATCCGATAAAACATCCCGATAATTTTAGATAAAACTCCTGCTATAGCGAGTATCAACGCGCCAGCAAGGAAATGGCTTTTTTTCAACATGGGTAACTCCTTTGTTCACGTCCCGGACTTGGGGGTCTCCCAACTGGCATGAATCCACTCTCTATCCTACTATCATTTTCCCGTTCCAGCAAACAGGTATAACGATGCAATTCGGCAGGAATACTGGTGAAAAACAGATTCCAACGACTTCTTTGAATCGTCTGCCTGACAAGGTGGAATGGTCGTGCCTGCAACCGGTTTTTGGATTCGCCGTATACAGTGGCCACTGATGGAAACATTCAAGGAGAACCGTACACGTCAATACATGTCTGAAATGCTGCTAGCACAAAGCTTGGAGAAGGAAGCGTTGCTTGAAAGTCAAAGAAAGAAGCTAGCGAGTTTGCTCGATCACGCCGTCCGCCACGTTCCGGCTTACACGGAATTCGCAGCGGAATGGGAAACGAATCGCGACCTGCCCGAGCGTTTTTTGCAGCGTCTCCCCATCCTGGACAAGACGCGCTTTCGGATGAATCCCGATCCTTACCTCTCTCGACATGCAAACCCGGCCAAGCTCATTGGCAACAGGACGGGCGGTTCTACCGGTGAGCCCACACGCTTTTATCTGGATCGCCCTGCTGTCAAGCGGTATGAAGCAGCTCGTTGGCTAGGGCTCTCTTGGCATGGAATCAACATCGGAGATCCATGCGTCATGATCTGGGGCTCACCTCTGGAATTGAATCAGCAGCAACAAAGCCGTCACCGCTGGAAGGAACGCTGGCTGAAGAATCGGCTGATTTTGTCTGCCTACGACATGGATGAGAAACAGCTGGACACATATAGGAAGCTGATACAACGCTTTCGGCCAACCTACTTGTACGGATACGCCTCGGCACTGTACACGCTTGCCAGTATGCTGAAACAGCGCGGTCTTGTTCTCGGTATCCCTTTAAAAGCCGTCGTCTCCACAGCCGAAAGCTTGTACGAACATCAACGCAAAACGATGGAGGAAGCGTTTTTAGCTCCTGTCATCAACGAATACGGTGCTCGTGACGGCGGGATGATCGCCTACCAGTGCCGCAAGGGTCATATGCATATCTTTAGCGAGAATTGCTATTTGGAGGTTGTAGATCCGACTACAGGACTGCCGCTCTATCCTGGTGAGGCAGGGGCAGTCCTCGTAACGG
Source organism: Brevibacillus sp. AY1 (assembly GCF_029870785.1). Classification (NCBI taxonomy): domain Bacteria; kingdom Bacillati; phylum Bacillota; class Bacilli; order Caryophanales; family Paenibacillaceae; genus Brevibacillus; species Brevibacillus sp. AY1. Next base: position 64,124 of record NZ_JAFLPN010000011.1, on the reverse strand, counting down.
ACCTGCACAACACGGTCATGCCTCGCCTGCGCTACCAGCTGGGAGATGTTGTAGCCCTTTCCACCCAAACCTGCGATTGCGGCATCAACTACCCCTTGCTGAAGCAGATAGACGGCAGAGAAGACGACATGTTCATTTCCCAACAGGGAGGGCTCGTGCACGGCCACTACTTTAACCACATCGTGCGAAACATGGACAGCTTTCGGACGTTTCAGATCGTGCAGCATGAGCCCAATCATCTGAGCCTGAAGCTGGTCAAGGAGCCCAGCTCCTATCAGCCTGCTGATGAGACTCGGCTTTTAGCCGGCATTCACGACGCTTTAGGTGATGTCAGCATACAGGTCGCTTACGTCGATCATATTCCGCCGAGTGCTTCAGGAAAAACGCGATACGCCATTCGGGAGTGCCCGCTTACGACTGCCCACGGGATGGAGTGACACGCTTCAAAACCTTTTGCAGCAATTCCGCTACGAGCGGTTCACGCATCAGGACCAGAGATGCACTGTATAGCAGCATTCCGATGCCGATGCCAAGGATCAGGTACAGCCAGAGTGCAAGCTGAGAAAGCATGGGATCTAGCAGCAGTATCCCTGCCGCCATAATCCCGCACGACAGAATGGTCCTTGCCATCGTCCATAAAAAACTGGACTTCACAGGGGTTCCAACAGCCCGCCAAAGCAATAGAAATAGCAGAAGCGCCTGACTGAAGGCGGATACGGCTTGTGCCAGTGCGATGCCTCCATGTTCAAGGGACGGGATCAACAGCCAGTTTGCAGCCACGTACACCCCGATCCCGACCACCCCGATGGTGACGGGTGTACGCGTGTTTTCCAGCGCATAGAAGGCACGGGTCAGCAAGTCTCTCGCAGCCAGCGCATAGAGTCCCAGTGCATAGAAGGGCAAGGCCCAAGCGGTCAAAGCTACGGATTGTTCGTCGAATGCTCCTCGCTCAAACGCAAGGCGAATGATGGGTTCTGCGTACAACGAAAGTCCGACTGTAACCGGAATTAATAGGATAAACAGATAGGCGAGGCCTTTTTGCAGAATGTGCTTCATCTCCCCCATCTCTCCCCTCTTCACGTGGGTAGCGAGCAAAGGAAAGAGCGGCAGGGTAAACGCACCTACAAAAATCGCCATCGGCATTTGAACGATCTGATTGGCGTTGGCTAATGCTGAGATCACCCCGGTACCGACGGATTCTGCGAAGCCGCGCTCCAAAAAGGTGGTTGCCTGTGCCACGACAGCACCGATCAAGATCGGTATCACTCTCTCCCCCATTCCAGCAAGTGCTTCATCTTTTTTATAGGAAAAAGAGAGGCGATGCTGATAGCCAAAACGGCGCAGTGTCGGGAGCATGGTGGTCATGGCTGCCAGATAGCCGAGCGATGTCGCAATCGCCAGACCCGTTGGACCGTAGAGCGGGACCAAAACATACATGCTGCCAATCACGATAGCGCCGTTGGCAACGGTTCCCAATGTCGGGGTAAAGAAATGCTGATGGACATTGCACATACTGGACCACAAACCGGTCAAACCGATGAAGACTGCAGACGGCCACATCCACTGCAGCATCTCTGCGGTCAGGTCGAGCTTGGCCCCCGTCAAGCCGAACATCCCAGCTATTTCATGGGCAAACACTACCCCAAGTAGAGCGACCGTACCAAAAACACCCAAAATGATGCCCAGCATTTTGTGATAAAGCACATCCGTGCGTTGTTCCATTTCCATCAAACCGCGCATCGTCGGGATCAGGACCGCATTAATCGCTCCGGGAATGACGAGAAAGAGCGTCAAGGGAATGGTCGCCGCGATGTTGAAGGCGTCTGCCTCCATCCCTGTCCCATACAAATTGGACACGTATACGCTTCGAAAAAAACCTAGGAGTCTTCCAACCAGCGTCAGTACGACGATCATGGAAGCGGTTTTGAGCAAACTCATTTCACTAATCCCCTTAATTCGGTCTAGCACTTTTTTCTTGAAAATACCTTGCTATCATATCTCATTTCTACGGGTCCTACCAAGCACTTTCCCTTCCAGCTTGCTTGGAGGTTGTAAAATTCATTATAATGGGTTGGTTAATCCCTGCGTAGGAGGACTACAAATCAAATGAGAGATACCGTGTTGAAGTGGGGAGGACAATCAAACACTTGGTTGTACTTGCTATTGGCCTACCCCCTTATCGATTACCTGTTGCGGAACATTCTACCAATTCCAGTCGTTTCGTCTTTTTGGGATGAGGTTTTACTGATTGTCTTGTCGTTGTTTACCTTCTTCGCCTATCTGGAAGGAAAGCGTGCCATGCCAGGGATCAAGCATGTACTGGCTGCGTTATTCGTACTCGGGGTGGCGCTGATGGTGACGGATATGGCCAACTGGAAAGCCAGTGTGGAAGGCTTCCGGTCTATCTATCAGTATCTCATTGCCTTCTTTATGGGATTTTATCTGCTCAAATCCATTGAGCAACTGGAAAATCTCTTAAAAGGACTCGTCATCGTCGGCTTTTTGACCGGCTTGTACGGGGTGATGCAGGTCGTGCTTGGCGTAGAAACACCTGGCTCTTGGGTACAGGAAGGCGAAGCCATTACCACACGCGCTTTCTCCTTCGTCACAAGTCCCAACGTGCTCGGCAGCTACATGGCATTGATTGCACCGATCGCTACCGGACTGTTCCTCAAAACCACGAGCCGTAAGGAAAAGCTGATCTGGTCTGTCGTTACGCTGGTTACTTTGCTCGCGTTGCTGCTGACTGCATCCCGCGGTGCCTGGTTCGCTCTCGCGTTTTCGCTGTTCATCTGTTTCTACCTATGGAAAAGGCGGATCGCTCTGTATCTCGTACTCGCAGGAATTATTGCTGTCATTGGACTCTACAATGTACCTGATTCCGTTCCCATGCTAGGATCATTGAAAAATCGTGTATTTGGAATTTTTACGCCGGAGTACCTGGCGTCGAGTATGCAAGCAGGACGCCTGGACCGTTGGGGCGACGCTTATGACAAAATGCGCATCGAGCCGCTTTTTGGTGTGGGACTGGGCCATCATGGCGGTGCGGTAGGATATCGCCATTTCGGGACTATCTACTCCGACAGTTATTTCTTTAAAAGCTTGGCCGAATTTGGTCTGATCGGAATTACCCTGCTGCTTATTTTTGTCACGATGATGCTGAGAAACGGAGTCAGAGCTGTAAAAGCGTGGCGCAACTCCCCCCACTTTTTCTTACTCTTAGGTTTGTTCGGAGGGCTATTCGCTGTCGCTTTGCACAATTTCGTAGAAAACATTTTCGAGGTGCCGTTCATGGCTCTCTACTTCTGGCTGTTTGGTGGTATTTTCAGTGCGCTGCTTGCCGATCAAACACAATCAAAAAGGGGGTGAATCCATGCGCAGCAATTCAATCGTACAGAGCCTGGGGTGGGCCGTATACGCCATCGCCCTGTTTCTGATCTACCATCTGCTCGTCAAGCCGGCATTCCTTGATCTGACCTGGATCGCCTTGCTTGTCTTTCTACCATTGCTGGCTGGATTCTACTTCTTGATCCATCCTAGCGAACGTCGCCAGGTTCTGGTTTTCACCATCGGCTTTCTGCTGCTAGACCGTGCGCTAACACGCGTAGATGTCAAAACAACAGCTGCTATCCTGATCGGCGGAGCGATCGCCGTGATCGTGATTGGCCTGCTTGTCAAATGGTACGGACGCCTCAACTGGAAAGCAGTAGGTGCCTTGGTCATCATCGCCCTGCTTGCCAATGTCACGTTCAACCGCTATACCTTAACGGCCTTAAGCCATTTCACTGTGACGGAAGAGACGGAGCGCCTTTACAACGGTGAATGGGTAGACTACTTCCCGATCACACTCTACGATGTCGATGGAGATGGCAAACAGGAGATTGTCACCTACGGCAATGCAATGGAACTGCCTTTGCCGGAGACCGTGGAAAAACCGGAGACAGAAGAAGAAAAGAAAGCCTTGGCTGAAAAGCTGCTTCACCTTCAGCCTGAGCCTGTGTCCCTGTACGTCATGCGCTGGCAGGATGGCCAACTGGTTCGGATGGACAACAAGGAACTTTCGCCAGAAACCCTGGCACTCATCCGTGAGCAGATGCCGACGGACTATCCGGGCTTTCCTTACTATACGATGAAGGATGATCAGCTCGTTCCCAACGTCCAGCGTCAGAACTACGCAGAAGCCATGCTGCAAGTCGGTACAGCTCCATACCGCGCTTTCCTTTTGGATATGGAGAACATCGCCAACAAGCTGGCAGAGAACAAGGGTAGCATGGACTTGCGCCAGGAGCTAGGGCGCAACTACAAGGATTTGCACATCATCGATGGAGTCCTTACTGGAACCTATGATGGCAAGCCTTTTAGCGGCCCTACTGACGCTACCAAGCTACTGACGACCATGATGCTGCCCGACGGACGGGAAGGCCTGATGATCATGGGCCAACACATTAGCGTCATGACCGTGGAAGCGGACGGTTCACTTAAGGAAGCCTACGTCCTCACCCGTAAGGAAGCGGAGCTGGCCACTGCCGAATTTATCCCGGCCGATATCGATCATGACCAAGTGGATGAGCTGCTTTTGGCAGGCAAACCTTCCTACATTTTAAAACCGACTCCTGAAGGAACGTGGGATATCCTCTGGAAAAGCGCGGACGGCGATGATAGCTTCCGTTTCTCCAATTACGCTGCTGTAGGAAATGGCAAGGCTGAAATTATCGCCAAAGCGAAAAGCTGGGTCAGTACGACAGACAGCCGTTATTTAAGTGGATTTGACTATACGCCGGCAGGCTTGAAGGAAAACTGGCGCATTTACCTGCCACTCATCAACGTGCAAATCGGCGATATCGATGGCGACCAGCAAAACGAGATTATCGGAACCATTTACAACACACACCGCATCCTGGTGTTCAAACAGCACGATATTCCTGTCATTCCAATCACGATTGCCATTTTTATCGGGTTGGTGGCCTATGGAATCGTAAGGAGGGTTCGCCATGCGTAAGCAATCAAAAATCTTTTCCTTGCTTGCTTCCGTCTGCATCGCTGCCCTGCTTGGCGGTTGCACCTACGAATCAGGTACGAAGTCATTCGCGACCACCAATTTCAACAATACTCCCTCTCAAAATACAGAGGGGCTGAATGAATCAGGAGCAGAATGGCTGCAGTACGCGCTGGAAAAGGCGAAAACCGACCCCGACGCACAAAAGTACTGGTACAAGGGACATGTCAAAAACATGATTCTCTCCCGATCTGTCACCAGCATGTTTAACGGAGCGGTCGTCAATGACAAGGGCTACAACGTCGATGCGCGCATCGCGGCTCAGCCCTATCAATACTACCGGATCGATGACAAGCACTTCATTCGCGCCAAGGACTACTGGGTGACGGCGAGAGACGAGCCGCTCGCTTTTGATGTACTGGCAGGATTTGATGACTGGCTGCCATTTATGGACAAAGCGGTTCAACTTCCCGATGACAAGGTTTACGGTACATTGAGCGCTGTATTTCAATTGAAAATGACCGGTGCCGAATGGCTGGCGAAAAGTCAGAGTCCCTTGTTTGAACCTCTGAAAAAGCAGCTGGGAGACCGCCCTGACCTGGAGTACATCCTGAATGAATCCACGATCAAGACAACCTTCTGGATTGGCAAGGAAGATCGCTTGATCCACCAGTACCAGACTTGGATCATTCTCCCTCTGCCAGAAGCAGGCACAATGGACCAGGAAGTCTTCTTCCAGCTCTACAAGTACGATGATCCTGGCATTCACATCAAGGACCCTGCAGAAGTAGAAAAATACCTGCTGCACTAACAAAAAAATAAGCTTGCCTGCTACACATAAGCAGGCAAGCACGTTATTACGACCTGACACTCACAGTCAGGTCTTTTTTCTCTCTACTTTGCAGCGTACTCGCCACACCCAGGAGTACCGTGAGAGCACCGGCAAGACCGAATACCCAGCCCAGACCGAGCCATTCCCCCAAGACAGCCCCGATAGAGGGCGCCGTCAGAATGGCGATGCCCTGCACCGCCATCGCTACAGCAGATACACGTCCGATCAGCTCGGGTGGCGTCTGCGTCTGAATGAGGTAAGCGTAAGGAACCGTCATGCCCACACCTACAGCACCCGCAAAGGCAAAGTTGATCACCCAGAAAATCGTATTTCCATATCCAATGCCATAGATCGCTCCTCCAGCTACGATAAGCAGCTGCAGACCGGACACGATTCTGCCAAAAGCCATAAACAGAATGGGATTCCTGCGCCACGCGGTGAATTGACCCACCAGCAAAGCTCCACACACAGAGCCGCAGCCAAGAGCAGCCGTAACCAATCCATAATCCATAACATCCAAACCCAGCAATTTGATTAAAGGGGGGAAAAAGCCGTCGTAGAGAAAGATGATGAACATCGACAGCCCTACGATCATCACTGCCGAACGCATCAGGCGGTTGCCAAATAAAAAACGGATGCCTTCGGTGACTTCCCTCGTAAAGCTTGGCTTGCCGTCCAGTTCACGATTGACTGCCGCAGCTGGGATAAAAGGCAAACGCAGCATGATCAAAAGTGCGATAACAAAAAGCACTCCTTCCACTGCGAAGACCGCTGTGGTGGAGGAATACGTCAGTAAAAGCCCCCCTAGAGCTGGACCGATCATTTTCATGCCATTGTTCACCATTTGCCCCAAAGAGCTTGCTTCTGCCATCTCCTCTTGGTCTACCAAATGGCGAAGCATGGACTGTCGGGCAGGTTCGATCACGGAGGCCAATGATGACTTCAAAAAGATTAAGGGAAGCAGCACATAGAGATTGGGGGCGAGCAGAAACCCTGCGATCACCAAAATACGCAATCCCGTACTAAGCAGTAAGACCGTTCGACAGGACAGCCGATCGACCCAGACTGAAGCCAAGGGTCCAACGAACAAAAATGGGGCTCCCATCGCAATCACCGCAGCGGAATTTGCTGCAAGTCCGAGGTTCCAGGTAAATGTAATCAGTGCCCCAATAGCCAGCAAGTCCAGCCAATTTCCCAGATCGGCAAATATTTGAGAGAGAAAAAAAGTGCGATACGAGCGATTCCTCAAAGGAGTAAATACGTTTCTTTTCATCATCCTGTCATCCTTCCTTGTTACTCCTCTTACCTTAACAAGGGAATGTCAGAGATGTATCAAATACTCCGCTTCTCCAGAAAGAGACTGTACAAAAAGGCGGCGAATGAAAAGAAGGCCATTGCCCAGTACAGATAGGAGCCTCCAAGCATCTGAAAAACCCAGCCGCCAGCTATCGACCCAACTATTCCGGAGAGGCCAAAAAACAAGACGGCCAGAACGGTCTGCCCCGTCGCCTTCCACTCTTCGGGAATAATGCGGTACAGATATTGAATGGATGCTGTATAGAAGATGACAAAGGTGATCCCCTGCGTGATTTGCAGGTAGACGACCCAATCCGCAGAAGGTGCGAGGGCACACAGGACGTAGCGTATCGTATACAATACTGCGGCTGTGGTAATCAGCCTGATCTCACTCCATCTCTGCAAAAGCCGCGCACTGATCGCAAAAAACACCACTTCACTGATCGCAGCCAAAAACCAAGCCTGCCCCACATCCCCCGTACTGCCGCCCAAGCTCTGTACGTACACTCCGAGGAAGCTGTCGTTGGTTCGATGCGGAGTAGAAGCCAGCAGGACAAGCAAGAAAAAGCGCAGGGTGCGTGGATAGAAAAAAAATTGCTTCAGCTCCTGAAAAGAGAGCTTATTCTTGCTGGCAGGAGCATCCGGCACAAACAGGCAAATGGCAAACGTCAGTGTACCAAAAGTCAGATAGAGCCACGCCAGGGAGTCCATCCCCCACACATCGACCATCCAGCCAATGACGAGCGAGGAGGAAGCAAAGCCAATTGCTCCGTAAGTACGAATCGAACCAAAGCTGATCTTGTTATCTTCGGCAATCCGGTAATTCAGACTCTCTGTCAGCGGATCTGTTGGCATCAGAAAAAAATACATAGCTGCAACCAGCAGGAACAGGATAGAAAACTGAGAGCTAGTAAACAACAAGAAACCGATCGCTACAGAAAAGCCGACGGTCAATAAAATAATCCGTTTGATCGTCTTAGCTCTGTCGCTCAGCATTCCCCAAAATGGCTGCGACAAAATTCCGATGAACGATCCCACTCCTACTAAAAGACCAAGCTCAGCTGGAGAAATGCCACGATGGGTGAGATAAATCGGCAAAAAAGAAATAAACATAGAAAGAATCGAAAAGTAAAAAAAATTGTAAGCTCGCAATCGTTGAATCGCCATGTTCACTTTCGTACCACACTCGTTTCTCATTCTCGTTTAAAATACCCCGCAACCAATCGTCGCAGGGTAATCGAAAAGCACGTACTATAATCGTTGGATACCGATGACGTCATTCATCAGCTGGGCCAGCTGTCTAGCCTGCTCACGCCGTTCGTACGGCTTCACACGTTCGGCGAAGTCAGCTCCACGCCCTTCAGCATCTGTAGTGGCAGCAGCTGCCTTCCACTCGCGATACAGCCGTAGATAGGCCTCCTTGATCGCAGCCTTGTCCTCGGGGTCTGCCACCTGACCGAGTTGGAACTGCTCGATGATGTCTGTAGCCTCTCCCGCTTTGTTGAGCGCGAGAATCGGCTTGCCTACTCCCATGTACTCATACAGCTTGCCAGGAATGTAGGCGCCAGCATCTGCTGATACATCTCCGATCAACAGCAGGGCGTCAGCACCCTTCATCAGGCCGAGTGCTTCTTTGTGGGGAAGATTGCCCATCAGACGGACGTTGTCCTGCAGTTTCAAGCGTTCTACGCAATCACGGTTCTCACTATAACCGGGGTAGTCGAATACGCCTGCAAAGCTAAGCAGCAGATCATGTGGATCGATTTCTCCAGCGTCGATCAGTTCTCTGATCGCTTCAAGGAGCAAGCGTGGATTGCGTTTTTGATACAGAATACCAGCGTAGACGGCGTGAAATTTCCCAAGAACGCCATGCAAAGGCTGTAATCCTTCAAAATCGGCTTGGTCAAATCCATTGTAGATCAGCTCCAGCCGCTTGATCCAGGCGCCGTGCTTCTTACGGAAATTATCCGCAAACGTGGCTGTTACCGTCGTGATCGCATCCGCTTCTGACATCACGCCTGTCTCCATTCTCTCCTCCAAACGTTCCCGCCAGGCGATGCCCGAGGTATGCATATTTTGCGTCCAGGGATCGCGAAAGTCAGCAATCCATCGACAGCCTGTTTCACGCGCCAGCTTTCGTGCTACCAGATGATTGGTGACGGGTCCCGAGGTAGAGAAAATCACATCTATCTTTTCCCGCCGCATGATCTCCCTGCCCAGCTTGACAGCATTCGGCATCCAGAGAATCTGGTCATCGGGGATCAGCAGATACGGTTTCATTTTCTTCAAAAATTGAATCACTTGTTTTTTCAAAACGGATTTTATGGAAGGTTGTGGCGGTGTTACGGCTGTTCCATCGCTAGAGGTCACCGCAGCACTGGCTGCCCCTCGATTGGGGATGAGCTGCATTTCCTTCGCCCGGTGAATCTTTACTTCTTTTGGCAATTGCGCCAGAAGACTGGGATCCAAAGTAGCATGATAGGCGGGTTCAACAGTCAGCACGTGGACATTCCAGCCATACTCTCCCAGATATTTCGCCATTTTTAACGGGCGCGGCACTCCACCGCCGCCGATGGGCGGAAATCCATAGCATATGATTAACACATTGTGGGCATTCATTCTGGTAACCTTCCTTGTCCTTTTCGTCTCATCTTGTTTGCTATTTCACTCACTTACGATACCATAAGTGGCGTCTTATTGCGAATCTACCGGGCATCTGCTATAGTGAAAATGGCTTTGTCATTAAGATTCGGGTGAATTTACATGAGTAAACTACGAGTCCTCCACGTAATTGGCGGAGGAGAATTTGGCGGCGCGGAACAGCATATTCTCAATCTTGTCTCCACTTTTCCAGCTGAGGAAGTGGAGGTGGCAGTCGTGTGTTTTTACGACGCCCTTTTTGCAAGCGAGCTAAGAAAGGCAGGGATCCAGGTGCTGACACTGGATCAATTTGGTCGTTTTGACCTGCGCCTTTTACGAGCTTTGAGAAAGACGTTTCAAGACTTCCAACCAACCATTATCCATACACACGGCATCAAGGCCAATTTTTTTTCCAGACTGGCTTCCAGAGCCTTAGGCATACCGCTGGTCACTACCGTACATAGCTCCCTTCGCTACGATTACGCCGGTGCTCTTGCCTATGCCATCGTCAGCTTGATGGAACGGGGAACACGCCTATGGAATCGACACTACATCGCGATCAGTGAGGCGATAGCGGAGATTTTGCGAAGTCAGGGAGTTCCTGCCAAGCAAATCAGTGTCATTTACAACGGGACGGATTTGACGCCCTATCGTCAGACCCAGCTTCGGGAGTCGGACCGGGATCGGTTGCGCAAGGAATGGAACATCCCGGATGACGCTTTCCTGTTCGGGACAGTGGCTCGCTTTGTTCCAGTAAAAGGCTTGCCGTATTTGATTGATGCCTTTGCCCAGTTGCTCGCAGAGTCAGACGAGGATCTTACGCATGCTCCTTACCTCGTCATGGTCGGAGACGGCTCCGATCGCCTCATGCTGGAAGACAAGGTTCGGGAGCTGGGCTTGGAATCCCGTGTACGTTTTGCTGGCTTTAGGCAGGATATTCCCGCTTGCTTGCACGCCTGTGACGGCTTCGTCCACTCTTCTATTTACGAAGGCCTGGGCTATACCATCATTGAAGCGATGGCCTCTGAGGTTCCTGTCGTAGCCAGTCATGTAGGAGGCGTAAAAGAATTCGTCTTCCACGACCAGACCGGACTGATTGTCCAGCCAGGCGATGTACAGGGACTTACTCGCGAAATGAAGCGGCTCCTAGAATCGTCAGAGCTGCGAAACAAGCTGGCTGACAACGCTTTGGAGAATGTAGAGCGCACATTTACGATTGAGCAGATGACCAAACAAATTATTGCGCTATACAAGAAGCTGCTTACCTAAAAATCGCAAGCACGACCTGTCTTTTCCAATTACTAGACAGAGGTCGTGCTTTTCTCGTTGACGTATTTTGGGTTGCCTAAATATCCACAATTTGGTTTGATAGAGTGGAAATGATCATTTTATGAAGCGCCAAGAAAGGTTGGAGATCAGCATGAAACTTTTTCTTTCTGTAGACATGGAAGGAATCTCCGGGATTGTGGATGCGTCGTACATCAACCCTGATACTGGTGGGGTCAATTATCAACGCGGTCGTCAGTTCATGACACAGGATGCCAATGCCGTCATTGAAGCAGCCCTCGACTGGGGCGTAACTGAAATCCTGGTAGCCGACAGTCATAACACCATGAACAACATCCTCTGGGAATCGCTGCATCCTAAAGCTCGCCTGATTGCGGGTACACCGCGTGATTACTCGATGGTTCAAGGCCTGGACGAGAGCTTCGACGCCGCCATGTTTATCGGGTACCATACACGCCAGGGTGTACCGGGTGTACTCAGCCATACTATGTCCGGTGTCATTCGCAATCTGTACGTCAACGGTCGTGTCGTCGGCGAATTTGGCTTTAATGCGATTTATGCCGGACTGTACCAAGTGCCTGTCTGTATGGTATCAGGGGACAACCTGATTGCGCAGGAAGCGAGCGAGCTGATCCCTGGCATCAGCACAGCAGTCGTGAAGCATGCTGTCTCACGTACCGCTGCCTTGTGCCTCTCACGTGAGGAAGCTACTGCAGAATTAAAGCAAAAGACAAAAGCAGCTCTCTCCAACCTGAAGGATATCGCTCCATTCCAAACGGCTACGCCTTTAGAGGTAGCCATTGAATTCGCGCATGCTGGCCAAGCGGAATTGGCTTCTATCGTGCCCGGTGCACATTACGAGACTGAAAGCGACACCGTCTACTTCAAGGCAGCCGATCAGCAAGAAATGTACAAAACCATGCGGGCGTTGCTCAACCTCGCTGGTGGTGCCGAATTCTTCTAAGCTGCACATGCAAAAACCTCGCCAACGCGGTTCTTAAGCCCGTTTGGCGAGGTTTTTTATTGGTTAGATGCGGACCACGGTAACGGTCTGATCCAGTTCACGCGGAATCCGATTTTTCGTATCGAACAAGACAGGGGATCCAGCCATACTCGAAACCAGGCTCGTCCAATCGATATCAGCAAATTCCTTTTGCACAGCAGTCAGCAGCAAAGCATCTGCTCCTTGAACAGCCTCCTGCAGTGTATTGGCCTTGTGCTCATAGCGAGTGGGCACGGCAGGATCATAGGAGACGACCTCTACCCCTCTCGACTGCAGATTGTTCACCAGATCATGCACAGGACTTACGCGATCATCGTTGGAGAAGTCTTTCATGGCAAGTCCCAAAACCGCTACTCGGCTTCCTGACAGCCTTTTCCCTTTATCCTTGAGCGCATTTTCCAGCATATCAATCAGCACATCCGGCACTCCGTCGTTGATGTGTCTGGCCTGCTGTAGAAGTGGCAGCGACACGCCCAGCTCACGTGCTTTTGGCTGGAGGTAGTACAGGGCATTCGGCAGACAGAAACCGCCAACACCCGGTCCAGGCGTCAACAGATTTACCCGTTTATGCGTGTTGGCTACCTTGATCAGTTCGAAGGTATCAATGCCAAAAGACTCCGCAAAGCGGGCAAACTCTTGAACCATCGCAATATTTACATCGCGTTGAATGTTTTCAATTACTTTCGCTGTCTCGACCACGCGGATATCCGAGATGGTGACATCCGTTTCACTGATCACGGAAAGCAATTCTTTTCCTTTGATCGCACTCTGCTCGTTGATTCCTCCGAGTACAAGCGGCATGTGAATGAACTCTTCGAATGCCCGTCCCTCAGCAATACGCTCCGAGCAATAGGTCAAATAAAAATCGGTACCCGCTACCAGGCCACTGACTTCTTCCAGAATGGGTGCGAGCACTTCTTCCGTTGTACCCGGAACTACTGTACTGCGGATCATGATGGTATCGCCTTTTTTCAGGACACTTCCCAACGTCTGGGCACAGCTCTTCAACGGTCCCAGATCTGGGTCTCCATTGTGGACAGGGATGCCAGCTGTCACGATATAGTGGTTTACTTCTTTCGCTGCCTCTTCGTAAGAGGTTGTAGCACGGAATCTGCCGGCTGCAATCTGCTCTTTCAGAATCTCAGGCAGTGTTTTACCCTGATAGGACTCCATATGGTGGGAATGGCCCGCATTAATCTCATCGACGACGCGAGGCACAACATCAATCCCGACGACGTTTGCTCCTTTCATGGCGTAGGTTAGCGCCAACGGCAAACCGACAAATCCCAATCCGACAACAGCTACGCGCACAGGCTGAGTCATTGCGTATCTCCTCTTTCACGTTCTCTAGTATTGCGTGAGCATCGTACAATCGCTACGCTGAATTCTTTCGGCTTTCGCTTAACTTACAACAGGTAGTAGACACCTGCCAGGACAAACAGTGCACATAATACAATGAGCACCTTGTACAAGGTTTCCAAGGACGCTCCTCCCCATAATTGACAGAATCAGAAAGGGTAAACGTACAAAGCCAAGCTTGCTTCCTGATCCTGCAAGAATAACCAACCTCTAATACGAAGTCGCCCATCCTTGAATTGGCTCGATAGAGGTTTTCGTAAAACATGTCTTCGCCAATGGCTAATTATACTCCCGATTTTGCTCGGGTTCAACCTGATGCCAGACTTACAGCCTATCGGATGAGACTGGCCCCGATGATGTAGGAAAATCCGATGGAAATCATCATGGCTATAAAGCCGATCGCCAGATTTCCTTTGGCAATTTCGTCGTCGATCTTATAGCCTGGCGTCATGAATTCGAACACGAAATAACTGATGAGCAGCAGCAGGAAACCGAATGTTCCCCAGATTAAGCCCTGCCCAATCGAGACGTGCTCGGAGATAGAGTACCGGAAAATATTGGCGGTGCCAAAAATCTTTCCACCGGTCGCCATAGCCACCGCCAAATTCCCTTTCTTTAACTCCTCCCAAACCTGGTACTTTGTCACCAGTTCAAACAAGGACAAGAACACGATCATCGCCAGTCCCGTTACAGCAAAATGTGCTCCCGTAGCAAAATACGGGTTGTGCAGAAGGCCCCCCATACATTCTCCTCCACGATTATTTCAATTCCGCAATCGTAGCACCTACGCCGCCTTCTCCCTGGCCGCCTAGACGGAATGACTTGACGTTGCGGTGTTGTCTCAGGTATTCATGTACGCCTTTACGCAAGACACCAGTACCATGACCGTGAATGATCGAAACAGAATGAAGTCCTGCCAAAAGGGCATCGTCCAAAAACTGATCGATCTCCCGGATACTGTCTTCCACATTGTAGCCGCGCAGATCCAGATCCATCTTGATGTTGTCGCTTCTGCGTTTTACCGATGTGTACGGTTGCGCCTGTTGCTGGGTATTCGCTGCTTTCAGGACGTTCATGTCTTCGCGCTTGACTTTCATTTTCATGATGCCGATCTGAACCAGGAACTCGTCATTGTTTATTTTTTCGAGCACGGAGCCTTTTTGTCCAAAGCTGGTGACCATGACCTCGTCCCCTACCTTGATCTGTGTAGCGCGTACAGCTTTTGCCGGCTTCTTCACTTTTTCCTTTTCCAGCTCCAAGACTGCATTGCCCAGACGTTTTTTGGCTTCGATCAGACGGTGTTCCTTGATATCCACACCGAGGTCACGCATATCGCGCAGCTCGCGAATGATCGTCTCTGCCTCTTCCTTGGCCAGCTGCACGGCGATTCTCGCCTCATCCTCGGCTTGCTCCATGCGTTTGTTCTTCTCTTCTGCGAATCTGGCTCTTTCTTCCTCCAGCTCACGACGCAAAGCTTCTGCTTCCCGGCGCAGCTTTTCTGCTTCCTGACGCTCTGCTTCGGCTGTCTTGCGATTTCTCTCCAGGGAAGCAATCATGCTCTCCACCTGGTTGTCTTCCTCGCTGATGGAGCCCCGTGCCACCTCAATGATGTGTTCGGGCAGGCCGAGACGACGCGCGATGGCAAAAGCATTGGATCGTCCTGGCACCCCGATCAGCAGTCGATAAGTAGGGCGCAGCGTTTCTACATCGAACTCTACGCTGGCGTTGATCACTTCCGGTCTGTCATAGGCGTATGCCTTCAGTTCACTGTAGTGCGTAGTCGCAATCAGCCTTGCCCCGGACGAAATCACATGGTCGATGATGGACATGGCCAGCGCGGCCCCTTCTGTCGGGTCTGTACCGGCCCCCAGCTCATCGAAGAGCACCAGACTTTTCTCATCCATCGTAGCCAGTATGTGAATGATATTGGTCATATGACTGGAAAATGTGGACAAGCTCTGCTCGATGGATTGCTCATCCCCGATGTCTGCAAATACGGAGGAAAAGACGGTCATTTCACTCTCTTCCTCAGCCGGGATATGCAAGCCCGACATCGCCATCAGAGAGAGCAAACCAATGGTCTTGAGGGAAACAGTCTTCCCTCCCGTATTGGGTCCTGTCACGACGATGGCCTGATACTCTCCCCCCAGCTCCACATCTACCGGAACCACAACCTCACGAGGGATCAGCGGATGGCGAGCCTTTTTCAAACGCAGATATCCCCGATCGTTCAGACGTGGACAGATCGCCTTCATGCTCCAGGCAAGCTGTGCTTTGGCAAACATGAAGTCAAGCTCTGTCAAGGCATCTACGTTCTCCAGCAGGGCTTCTACCGCAAAGGAAACCTGTTCCGTCAACAGATATAAGATCCGCTCTACTTCGCGTTCTTCGCGCAGACGAAGCTCCCTCAGCTTGTTGTTCATCTCGACGATGACTTCCGGCTCGATAAACAGCGTCGCCCCAGAAGCCGACTGGTCGTGTACGATTCCGCCAAAGACATGCCGGTACTCCTGTTTGACCGGGATGACGAAGCGATCCCCACGGATGGTGACGATGCTCTCCATGAGCATTTTTTGGTACGAAGAGGAACGCGTCATCTGATCCAGCTTTTCACGAATCCGTGACTCAAGCTGTCTGATTTCCTGGCGGACCTGGCGAAGCTCTGCGCTGGCGCTATCGAGCACCTCGCCATTTTCATCGATACAGCGGCGAATCTCCGTCTCCAGCTCGCGCAGTCCTTCGATCCGCTCTGACTGAAATTGCAGCAGGGGAAGCTCTACATTTTCACTCATGTCCAATAAGAAATTCTTCAAGCGGCGTCCTGATCCGATCGTACTGGCAATGTCCAAAAGCTCGCCTGGCGCCAGCATTGCATTGAGTCGGGCGCGCTGTACAGGTCCACGAATGTCCCTGATTCCACCGAGGGGGGCGCTTCCTTTTAAGCGTAAAACCGTTGCGGCTTCCGCTGTTCCTCTCTGGGCGACACTGACTTCTTCAAGCGTCAGGTGCGGAACGAGCGCTGCTGCTTTTTCTTTTCCATATGTGCATGATGCCTTGTCTACCAACATGGCGATCATTTTGTCGTATTCCAAGGTTTTTAACACCCGTTGTTCCACTGTGATCCTCCTTATATTCTCCATCAGCGGTGCTGCATTTCCATTGCCGATGGGAGTCAAGGTCTTCATCGGCGATTACCCACCATTATAACATGCCATGCTCGCCAAGGATAATTTTACACACCATGTTTATGGATAAGCTGACCTCAATAAAGCCAGAATGAAAATGATACAATACCCAAAGGAGGAGTCGATTTGACGTTCATGCGCCATGTCATTCGGTTCATTGTCGCCGCGGTTGTACTGATGTTTGTCGGTTTTCTCGTCCCCGGCTTTTCTGTAAGCAGCTTCTGGACTGCACTGTTAGCGGCTGTCGTTATCGCCGTCATCGGCTGGATTGTAGAATCCTTGTTCGGTGAACGAATCTCGCCCTACAACCGAGGTATTGTCGGATTTCTCGTCAGTGCCGTCGTCATCTATGTAACGCAGTTCATCGTTTCCGGCTTCCGTGTCACCATTTTGGGAGCACTGCTGGCTTCCCTGGTCATCGGGATCATTGACCTGTTCATTCCGATCAAGACCAACTTCAAAGACGGGGATCGCAACAGACAGGAAACGTAAGCTCATCATAACCAAATGAAAACGAGAAAAAGAGAGGCATATGCCTCTCTTTTTTCCTTATCTATGACTTTTCTTTTGCGTCTTCCTGAAGGATCTTGAGCAGTTCTTCGTACTCCTGGCGAAGGCGGTAGTACTCATCCGCAATATTGACTGCTGTAAGTACGGCAATTTTGGCCGTGTCCAAACGATGATTGCCGTTTGCGATTTCGTTCATCTTGTCGTCAACGAAACCGGCCACCGTACGTATGTGATTCACACTTGCCTTGCCACTTAGCCGGTATTGTTGGCCATAGATATCCACCGTCAAACGATTTTTTCCATCACCTTGCACGAGGGGTTCCTCCCTACTGCGACCTTTGCTCTATTGTATCCTTCTTAGGTTACTGAAAATGTCATATTTCGTCAAGCCGTCCTTTTTTTCAACAAATTACATTCGAAGCTCTGCACCAGCTGTATGCTTAAGCGCCTCCACAATCGCCGCTGTCACCTGCTGGACTTCTTCATCCTGCAAGGTGTGCTCGCTGTGGCGGAAGACGAGGGAGAAGGCCATGCTCTTCTTGTCCTGTGCGATGCGCTCGCCCATGTAAACGTCAAAGAGAGTAAGGGATTCAAGCAGATCGCCAGCCGCTTCGCGAATCGTGGCTTCCAGCGTTCCAGCGTGGACATCGCGGTTTACCACCAGCGCCAAGTCTCTGGTTACAGCCGGGAACTTTGGAAGCTGACTGTAATGCCCAACTTCTTTGGCTGCTTCACCCAATGCCGCAATATCCAGCTGGAATACATAGGTTTCCGACAGATCGTAAGCTTTTTCTGTACCTGGATGCACCTGACCCAGATACCCTAGGCGCTGATCCTTGACCCACACTTCCGCTGTACGTCCCGGATGCATGCCAGCCAGCTCCGATACTTGCTTGTACTGGACATCCTGGATTCCCAAGCCAGCCAACAGGGATTCGACCACACCTTTGACCTGATAGAAATCAACAGGCTGTTTTGCCCCCATCCAGTTTTGCGGCATCCACTGTCCAGTCAGAGCACCACCTACATACAGTCTTTCTTCTGGAAGCTCTGTCAGTACCTCCTGACGACTGAGGAATACACGGCCCAATTCAAAGATCGCTACGTCGTGTTGTTGACGATTTTTGTTGTAAGCGACAGTCTCCAAGAGGCTGGGCAACAGGCTGGTACGCAGCACGCTGTGATCTTCACTCATCGGCATGAGCAAAGCAACAGGCTTGGTTTCGCCCTGATGCAGCCCCGCTACATCCTCAACGCGATCAGGATGTACGAGTGCGTATGAAATGGCTTCGTTCAAACCAGCTCCGATCAGATGATGACGAATGGCACGGCGCAGCTTTTGATCCGCTGTCAGTTGGCCCTGGGTCGTCTCGCCTGTAGGCAGGCTGGTCGGGATTTTGTCGTAGCCATACAGTCTCGCCACTTCCTCCACAAGATCCTCTGGCAGCGTAATGTCGCCACGTCTGGTTGGCACTGTAACCGTCCATTTTTCATTTGTTCCTTCATAAGGGAATTGCAGACGGTCAAAGATGGGAGAGACTTCATCCGCTGTCAGCGAGGTTCCCAAGTGCTGATTGATTTTTTCCAGCGTCACGCTGACAACAGCAGGTGTTCCTTCCTTGACAACTGCGCTCGCCACACCTTTCGAGACGGACGCTCCGGACAATTGCTGAATCAGGGCGGCAGCACGCTCACCTGCTTCTTTTACTCGAAGCTGATCCACGCCTTTTTCCCAACGAACGCAGCCCTCTGTGCGCATGCCGAGCTTGCGAGCTGTACTGCGAACTGTCTGCGGTGTAAACCAGGCAGCCTCGAGAATAATTTCCTTCGTCTCATCGGTAATCTCCGAGTTGGCTCCACCCATTACCCCCGCAATCGCCAAGCCCTTTTCAGGATCGGTGATGAGCAGCATCTGTGTGTCCAGCTTGCGAGTCTGGTCATCCAGTGTAACCAGCTCTTCCCCTTCATGAGCCATTCGCACCACGATCTTGCGCTCTGCAACCTTGCCTGCATCGAAAGCGTGCAGTGGCTGACCGTACTCCAGCAGGACGTAGTTGGTTACATCTACGACGTTGTTGATCGGGCGCATGCCTGCTGCCATCAGACGGTTTTTCATCCATTGCGGAGAGCTGGTGATTTGGGCGTTGGTAAAATGACGGCCATGATACTGATAGCTTTCTTCCTGCGCGTCGATGCTTACCTGGATCGGATTTTGCTCGCCGTTTTCCACAACATCTGCTGCAGGCAGTATAACTTCCTTGCCAAAAATCGCGGCTACTTCATAAGCAACCCCCAGCATGGAAAGGCAATCAGAGCGGTTTGGTGTCAATCCCAGCTCCAGGACATAATCGTCCATTCCAAGGTAGGAGACCGCATCCATTCCCACTTCTGCATCCTCAGGCAATACCATGATGCCTTCCTGCTGGTCCTTCGCCAAAAGCTTGTCGTTGAGCCCCAATTCCTTAGCCGAGCAGATCATCCCTTGGGATTCCACGCCGCGCAGCTTGGAGCGCTTGATTTTGAGATCGCCTGGCAAGTGGGCACCTACCATCGCAACAACAACTTTTTGTCCCTGTGCAACGTTGGGAGCTCCACAGACAATCTGCAGATCTTCTTCCTGTCCGACATCTACGATACACACGTTCAAGCGATCCGCATCCGGGTGCTTGGAGCGTTCTTTCACATAGCCGATCACACAATTGGAAACTCCTGCATTACGCGATTCTACTGCGTCCACTTCGATCCCGCTGCGGGTCAGCTTTTCAGCCAGCTCATGCGGTGTGATGCCACTCAGATCGACGTATTCCGCTAACCATTGATACGATACCTTCATCTTCGCTTCTCCTCTCTATCCTCGGTTGAATTGACGCAGGAAACGAACGTCATTGGTATAAAAATGGCGAATATCCTCTACGCCGTATTTCAACATCGCAATCCGTTCCACACCCATACCAAAGGCAAAGCCGCTTACTTCCTGCGGGTCGTAGCCGGCCATTTCCAGCACTCGAGGATGCACCATACCGGAGCCCAGGATCTCGATCCAGCCAGTCTGCTTGCAGACGCGGCAGCCCTCTCCACCACAGTTGAAGCATTGCAGATCTACCTCAGCACTCGGCTCTGTGAACGGGAAGAAGCTCGGACGCAGACGTACCTGTTGGGTAGGACCAAACATCTGCTTCGCGAAAGTCAACAGCGTTCCCTTCAGATCGCTCATGCCGATTCCTTTTGCCACGACCAGACCCTCGATCTGGGTGAACTGATGAGAGTGCGTCGCATCGTCGTCATCGCGACGGTATACTTTTCCCGGACAAATGATTTTTACGGGTGTTTTTCCTTCCTTCTTCAGCATAGTCCGCGCCTGTACGGGAGAGGTGTGGGTACGCAGCAAGATCTCATCTGTCATGTAGAACGAATCCTGCATGTCACGTGCCGGGTGATCCTTCGGCAGGTTGAGCATTTCGAAGTTGAAGTGATCCATCTCCACTTCCGGTCCTTCTGCGATCTCAAAGCCCAGACCGATAAAAATATCCTCGATCTCCTCGATAATTCGGGAGAGCGGGTGCATGGTCCCTGTCGGAACTGGTCTTCCAGGCAATGTCACGTCGATCGTTTGCGACGCCAGCTTGGCGTTGAGCACAGCCTCTTCCAAAGCCGTTTGCTTGGCGGAAAATGCAGCGTCCAGAGCCTCTCGCACTTCATTGACCAGCTGTCCCACCACTGGGCGCTCTTCAGGAGACAAGCTCCCCATTCCACGCAGAAGTTCTGTCAGCTCACCTTTCTTGCCCAGGTACTTGACGCGCAAATCCTGGAGTTGGGCAGATTCCGTCATCTGGCTGATTTGGCCAAGTGCGGATTCCTTCATCTCTTGCAACCGAGTTTGCACTGTGAATCGCTCCTTTTTTGAATTCATTTTTACAGCTGGAAAAAAAGAAAAACCCGCCCCCAAAAAGGGACGAGTTACTTTTTTCTCGCGGTACCACCCTTGTTAGACAAAATGGCTGGATGCCTGGCTTTGTCTCACTTAGATCATTGCTAACGGGAATGACCCGGCTGCTCCTACTTGCGTCCATCGACGGTTCAGAGTGCGGCTATGGAGTGAATTCGGCAGCTATCGTGCTAAAGATGCTCGCAGTCTATGGCATCTTCTCCCTGGTAACGCGTAGTTCTCTGCGTACTAGTCTCCATCATGGCTTTCGGTTATAATGATTCCGTATCGAAATTATAGCGTAATCCACATTTACTTTCAATTGTTCATACCCTGCAAGTAGGAAGGGGACGTTAAAAATGATCGAAAAAATCTCTGCACTTTACGACAAATCCATCATCTGCCGACATTGTGAAACCCCCTTTTCCACCAAACGAATCCGTGGCGGTTCGCTTACGATGGAACACAGAGACGCTGATTTTTGCACGCGATTCAAAGAAAAATCCATGAACCCGATCTTGTACTCTGTCAATGTGTGTCCACAATGCGGCTTTGCTTTTTCCGATCAGTTCAACGCAAAGCTGACTCCTGCACAGGCAAAGATCGTCCAGCAAAAAATCAGCTCGAAATGGACTCAGAAGGATTTCGGTTCGATTCGAAAAAATGAAGAAGCGATTGCCTGCTACAAGCTAGCCATCTACGCTGCTGAGCTAACCGACCAGCCCCATTCTGTCAAAGCTGGGCTGTACCTGCGTTTAGGCTGGTTGTACCGCTTTCTCGACAACACAGCGGAGGAGCTTCGCTTTATTGGTATGGCTGTTGATGAATACGAGCATTCGTACATACACTCTGACTACATGCGCGGCGATAAGGAGATGTCTCAGATTCGCCTGCTTTACCTCATCGGCGAGCTGCACCGGCGCCTTGGTGAATTCGACAGCGCGATCCGTTACTTTGGCAAGGCGCTGGAGTTTCGTAACAGCACAATCGAAAGCGGTATCATCCGCATGGCGCAGGATCAATGGCAATTGGCTCGCGAGGAGTACAAAGAAAAGCAGCAGTCTAAAGGAAACGAACACGAGATCGGCTAACTCTGCCGATCTCTTTTTCTACGCGCTTCGTACATAAACAAACCTGCCGCTACCGCCGCATTCAACGATTCGGCCTGACCATAAATCGGGATGTGAACCTGAAGATCGGCCAGTGCGACCATTTCAGGCGAAACACCACGCCCTTCGTTTCCGATCACGATAGCCGTTTTCCCGCAATAATCCACTTGGTCATACGAGCGGCTCCGCTCACTAAGGGAAGAGATCAGCACACGCCCTCCTTGACTACGCCATTCCTCGGCAGTCTGCGGCAAGGAGCGTGTGAAGACCGGCAGACGAAACAAAGCTCCCATCGTCGCACGCACGACTTTTCCGTTGTAAAGGTCCACGCTTCCTTTTCCAAGAACAACTCCATTCACCCCAGCAGCTTCTGCTGTCCGTAAGATGGTGCCGAGGTTGCCTGGATCCTGAATCTCGTCCAAATACAAAAGCAGCAAGTCCTCGCAGCTCTGAATCTGTTGATCTAACCATTCTTCCCATTTAAGCCTGCTTTTTTTCACTACAGCCACAATCCCTTGCGGCGACTTCGTTTCCGACAGCTTGGCCAAGACCGCTCCTGTTGCTGCAATTACCTGCATGCTATGCGCACTGTTTTCCAACGTGCGGCGACAGGCTGCGTCCATTTCCCTCTCGCTATCGTAAAGAATGGTTGTGATTTCGGCACCGCTATGGAGCGCCTCCTCCACCAGATGAGCGCCTTCAATCAGAAAACTGCCCGACCCTTCTCTCCCTTTGCGGTCCAATAAAGCGTGCAGCCGTTTTACCAACGGATTTTGCACCGAAGTAATACGTTCGTGTACCATCTCTATGCCTGCTCCTCAAATGTTTGTAGGTCTTTGTTATTGCCTATCACAACCAGGACGTCGCCCACTCGAATCAGGTCGTCAGGATTGGGAGTGATGTTGAATTTATCACCGCTCTTGATCGCGATGACGTTCACTTCATACAGTGCGCGTAAGTCCAGCTGGCGCAGGCTTTTCCCGACCATCCGTGTTGATACGATCACCTCAGCCACGCTGTAATCCTCCGCCAATTCGATAAAGTCCAGTACATTGGCAGAAATCAGGTTGTGTGCCACTCGTACACCCATATCCCGTTCAGGGAAGACGACACGGTCTGCTCCAACCTTGTACAGAACCTGGCCATGACGCTCATTTTGTGCTTTTGCCACAATTTTTTTGACGCCTAGCTCCTTCAAGGTCAGCACTGTCAGGATACTGGCTTGAATATCGACGCCAATAGCAACGACCACAACATCAAAATTGCGTATCCCCAGCTCCTTCAGCGCCCGTTCATCCGTCGTGTCAGCCACTACTGCATGAGTAACATACTGGATGTTTTCATTGATCCGTTCCTCGTTTTCATCGATGCCCATCACTTCAAAATCCATTTCGTACAAGGTACGCGCCACGCTGGATCCAAACCGCCCCATGCCGATAATGGCAAACTGCTTCGTCGACATTCCTGCTCACCTTCTCCTTTTCCTAACCAGTCAATCCGGTTCCCCGAGGGCTCTTTTTGATACCAAGCATTATATCACACCGCCCTCACTCGCTACAAAAGAGTATGAGGGTACTCTGTCGGACAAATACTATGCTTGAAGCCAATTCCTGATGAGAGGGGGTTAGACCTCGCATGAACATCGCCTCCTTGAATTTGCGCCAAGCCATCATGTATAAAATGCAGGGCTCAGACGCGAATGCTGTAGAAGAAACGATCAGTGATGCCATTTCAAGTGGCCAGGAAAAAACGCTGCCCGGATTAGGTGTCCTGTTCGAAGTATTGTGGCAGAACAGCAATGAATCTTCACGTCAAAACATGGTGCAAACCATTGCCCAGCACATTCCTGAACAAACGGAAAAGCCGATGTAACCCATTTTTTGCAGAGCAAAAGGGAGGACAAGCCGCTTGTCCCCCCTTTTTTCATTTATTGCATTTCCATACCCAGACGGCGCAATTTGATCGTGTATTCCACGCGAATGGGGAAGTTCTTGAAATCCTGATTCCAATCATGCTTGATCCAGTAATCGCGATAATGATGCCCTCGCAGTTTCAGTCCCAGCTTGAAAATATCGCTGTTGTACTGCTTTTGCACTTTCTCGATCATCTGATTCGCCCTCTCCTCCATTTCCCGCTTTATCAATGCCTCCATATCTTTGATGAATTTCTCCGGTGACCCTTTATGAAATCCTTGTTTGGTAATCTCTACGATATCCCCTTGTACTTCGCAGTGGTATATCGCTTCAATCCCATCCTCTCTAGCACCATGCAGCCTCATTTCCAGATTGGTATCCACAAAATGAGGTCGAAACGTTACATAATCGTCCTCAGTACCAGGAAGCTTAACGACGACATCTCCTCCCCTTTTTTTATCCCTGATTTGTAAGAGAGACCAGGTATGATTGGGGTTCAAGGAGCCCACCATGCGATGGTTGCGAAAGATCGCGATCCCCTTCCACTTCACTTCGTTTCTGCTCGCTTCCACGTAGTTTAGCAAAGGCTGCATAGCTTTGTTGGAGGTCGCATTAAAGTAATCTCCTAAGGTCTTGTCGGGAATGATCCCCATCTTTTTTCCGTTCTCAATGAGATCCATGATGAAAACAACGGGAATTTGCGCCAACTCCGGTTTGATTTCCAGCAAAGAGGCCGCTTTTCCCTTCACGATGATCGGCCAGAGGAGTCGGCGGATTTGTGGCTCTCTGCGAAACCAGTCCATGATGTGTTCAATTCCCTCGCGAGCGATCTCTTCGCTTACTGCCAAGACGCGCGTATGTCCCAGGAATAGGCGCTGATTCAGTCGCAGCTGCAAATTGTTCGTAGCATCGGTAATGGTCCTCCCAGTGACACTCATGATCTTGACTGCGTCGGTATTGCTTCCTCCCCCCTGACTGCTACGACTGCTACTCCCAGCGATTTTAATGGGAATGGGGATTTGCACAGTCATTCGATAATTTTTTTCGTTTTCTTCGTCCACATCGACCGCAATTGCCAGAACGGAAGCTCGCTCCTCCAATTCTCTACGGTCCCAGCATCCTGTCAGCATGCAGATTCCGATCAGCAGCATGCAAACAAATCGCCACCTTTTATCCATCTGCCTTCCTCTCCTTTGACTCGTCCCACACTTTACCCCTCAGAAAAAGGACAAGCCAGTAAATAAGCGGGATGCCGAGATTCAGGAACAAGCCACCCAGACCGATCAGCGAACTAACTTTAAAAATCTCCACGATATTTTGAGGCCATAACGCGATGAAGAACAGGGGGATGAACAAAACCAGGGCAGCAATCCGTTGAAACACGATTCCCTTCCCAAAAAGTTGACGCAAACCGTAAATAAAGGTGTAATAGCAATTTGCGATCGTCGTAAAGACAGCTGCCACCCAAACAGCTAGAAAAGCGGATTCCAGCCTTTCCAAAATCAGACCAGGAACTTGAGTGGTTTTCACAAGCTCCAGTGTCGGCCAGGTAACCCGCTGCAGCTCTTCATAACCAAAAACCGTAATCCCCGCCACCACGATTAGCGTATATACGACCGTGGTAATCAAAATCCCGAAAAAGCCTGCTTTTTCCTTGTTACTTGTCCGTTGAGCAAAAGCAAAGTAGATCATCATAATCTCGTAGCCAGAAAAAGAATACGTAGCTTCAAGCGCCCCTTCCAGCATCGATTTTCCAGGCACGCGAACCAACGGAAATAGGTGGTTCCACTCAGCTTTTTGAAAAGAGGCGAAAGCGATGAATAATACAGGGAGCAGGATTAAAGGAAACAGAATTTCGTTCACACGTGCTACGACTTCCACCTCGTGCAGACACAAAAAATAGGCGAGTAAAAACATCGTAATGATAATGACTTCCAGCGGCGTATTGAGCAAAACCGAAGTGACAACCACTTCCCCAAAAATACGAGAGCTGATAGCCGAGATCACATATAAAAACATCAGATAAATGAAAATCCAAGGCAGGCTTAAAATTTTGCCAAGCCGAGGATTCTCAGGCGAAGCCCACACAAGCGGACTGTATTCAATGATGGTCATGCCTGGGAAGCGTCGACTCAGCTTGGTTATCATCCAGAGGGCAAAATAAGCTCCGATGGATCCAAGTATCGGTACGATCCATCCAGCCTCCAGCAATCGGGAAGTGGCAGTTCGTGGCAAAGTCAACACCCCAACACCAATCAGCGTACTGGTGATCAGGCAGGTTTGCTGCCAGGAGGTGAAGGAAAAATGAGCATTGCCGCCGTTCTGTTTCTTCACGACTGGTCATCCTCCTCTTTCAAACGAATTTTGTCATGCACCCGAAACATGGTTGGCCTTTTGGTCATCAAATGATGTGGCACCCGCAGGAAAAGATCCTTCATTCCTTGCAGATTGAGCGGACTTAGTGGCGACATATACGGCACACCAAAAGAATTGAGTGAAGACAGGTGGACCAGAATAAGGATGATGAACAACATGATCCCGTACAGCCCGAACATTCCTGCCAACAGCATGACAGGAAATCGCAGCATCCGGATGGCAATCGCGGCACTATAGCTGGGGGATGCAAACGAGCCAATCGTCGTAGCAGCGACAATGATGACCATGATCGGACTGACCAGTCCAGCGGAAACAGCCGCCTCCCCTACCACCAGCGCTCCCACGATTCCAATGGTGGGACCGATCGGACCTGGCAAGCGAACGCTGGCTTCACGTAGGATTTCAATGGCCATTTCCATGATTAGCGCTTCCACTAAAGAAGGAAATGGCACGGTAGATCGACCAGCTGCCATTGCGATAACAAGCCTCGAGGGAATCATTTCCGGATGAAAGGAACTGAAGGCGATATAAAGGGATGGAAGTAATAGCGCGATCGAGATGCTGATGATCCGGATGAAGCGAATGAGAGAAGCAATATAAAAGCGCTCGTAATAATCCTCTGGACTTTGATAAAACTGTGAAAAGACGGATGGCGCGATCAGTGCGAACGGAGTGCCATCTACGAGTATGCCAACCTTTCCTTCCAACAGATTCGCGACTACCTTGTCAGGACGCTCGGTGTTTTGAATTTGTGGGAAGGGCGAGTAGCGGTTGTCCTGGATCATTTGTTCGATATAACCGCTCTCCAGCACAGCATCCAGATTCAACTTTTCCAGTCGGCTGATAATCTCTTCCACGATGGGAGGATGGGCCAAGCCCTCGATATAGAGCACAAAAATGTCTGTCTGTGTACGTTGGCCAACAATCATGTGACGGACGCGCAGATTGGGATCCTTCAGTCGAAACCGAACCAAGGAGGCATTCACCATCAATGTCTCACAAAAGCCGTCACGAGGTCCGCGTACGACCGATTCCGTCTGAGGTTCTTCCACACCTCTTCGGGCCCAGCCGCGAGTATTGTTCAGATATGCTTCCGTTTCACCTTCGATCATCAGAACCGTGTTGCCAGACAAGATGTTTCGAATGATCTGCCTCAAACCTGTTGTCGTTTCCAATTCATTTGTAGCCGATTTATCGTAAGTGATGCTGGAGGACGTCAAGTTTTGTATGATGTATTGGCTAATTACATCGCAGTCTACCATGCCATCCAGAAAAACAAGTGCTGCATCTTGACCGGTCTTGACCTGAAATCTTCGTACAACCAAATCATCGCTTTTCCCCAGCTGATGCTCAATCAAGGCAATATTTTCATCCAGGTCGGTCGTAATGGTCACGTCATCGACACTTTCCATACTTTTACTGGCATGCTGCTGAAGCGACTGATCCCGGAGGCTTTCCTTCCTTTTTTTCCACGCATTCCAAAAATGGCTCAAGTAACCTCCCCCTCTCAAGTACGCGAAGAGTTCATTGGGATGTACGTTAGTGTACCCAACAATGGAAAAGAAATCCCTTTTCCTGCACGAATAACCCATGACACGGAAAATTTGGCATTAGAAAAATTCCGTATCTATGCGATACGGAACCTTGCCAATCCTATGATAATGTTTCGAGCCAGGAAACAAGTGCGAAAAGTTGGACTGCTAGAAAAAAAGGAATCAGAACGGTAAAGCGAAGATGCTTCGTCTTGTGGCGGTGAAGCAGCATGCCGAGAAGTGCCCCTGCTGCTCCGCCCAATGCGGCGACAAGCAGCAGACTGGCCTCTGGAATCCGAAAGCTGTTTGCTTTTGCTCGATCCTTGTCACTTGCCATGAGAAACCATGCATACGCGTTTACCAGCACCACCCCGACCACCAGCAGCCATGGCGTTGAAAAAGAGAATAGGCCTGCGAGGTTCAGGAGCCACGCCACGATGAGCAGCAAATTCCGATTTCTGCGATGAAGCTTCAGCTGCTGTTTCATTCC
Organism: Brevibacillus sp. AY1; assembly: GCF_029870785.1. Taxonomy (NCBI): domain Bacteria; kingdom Bacillati; phylum Bacillota; class Bacilli; order Caryophanales; family Paenibacillaceae; genus Brevibacillus; species Brevibacillus sp. AY1. The sequence goes on along the minus strand of NZ_JAFLPN010000011.1, from coordinate 35,671 downwards.
CTACTCCCCCCTTTTGGCCTGTGAAGTGCCCCCACGCATTTTCCGCACGAGCAGCACTACGCCAAGGACGACCAGGAGAGCCATCAGCGTGTAGGCTCCATACGACCGAATCATTCCGATAATCGTCTCCACGTTGCGCCCAAATACGTAGCCGATCAAATAAAAGGCAACGGTCCAGACCAAGCCGATCGGATAGGACAGTAAGGCATAACGACGATACGTCATCCCGCCCATCGCCACCAGATAGGGCACCAGATGCCTTACAACCGGAAACAGATAGCTGATGCATAGCGCTGTGGTTCCGTATTTCTCCAGCAACGCGGTAGAACGCTCGACCTTTGCCCTCATCTTTTCCTTTTTGGACAACCAGCCTAATATCGGCTTTCCAAAATATTTACCTAGCAAAAACCCGATTGTCAATCCAGATGCCACTCCGAGATAAGCGGTCAATAAAGAGTAGAACGGGTCTAAAATCCCGATTGAGACCAAAAAACCCCCAGTAGCCACTACCAGCTCATCAGGAATGGGCAAACCTACGATACCTAGCCACAGCAGAAAAAAAATGGCTACATAACCGTATTGCTCTATGATCGACATCAGAAGGTTAACTTCCATCCGGCAAAATCCCCTATCTTCGCCGCTTGTCTGCATCGGAATTGAATGTTATCAGCGGCTTGTATACAGCACATGCTTATTTTGCCATGCTCAGATCCTGCTCTACCACGACAAACGCATTTGTCTGCTCATCCTTGTACGGATAGTACACTACGAGAATAAACGAACCACAGATCAGCTCACCCGTTTGAATCCAGGTCTCGATATCAAAAGAAATCTTCGCAGTCAACGTATGCTTGAAGTACTCTTTCTCGGAAGCAGCATGCTCGCCAAAATCAGCACGCAATCGATCGCGTTGCTCATAAACAGTCGCAAAGATCTGCTGCATCTCCTGTTTTTCCAGTACATCATCCCACCAGAGTCTGCGCGGGCGGTGCTTCTGATTGCGCATATAGTCAAACTTCATGAGGCTGACGACGTGATCCATCCTCTCGATCCCTTTATACGCCAGGAATTCTTGAAGTCGCGTAAACAAATCCTCCAGCTGGTGTCCGATACGGCTCCAGCCTTTATTTTCCCAATAGTCACCAAAGCTCTGAAAGAACTCGAATGGCGATTCGAACACATGGGCAAGCAGCCATTCCAGCGTATAATCCATTCGATGGTCATTCCAGTATTTTTCCAGCACATCCTCAACACGCTTGATTTTTTGCATATCCGCAAACGAAAGGACGTTGTTTCCAAGAATTTCGTAAGGCGCTTCGTCCATGAAAATATAGCCGTGATCGGTGGCACGTGCACGTACACCCGTTCCGCGCAGCATTTTCAGGAATCCAAGCTGCAGCTCTTCCGGTCGCAGGGCAAAGACGTCATTGAACGTTTTGCTGAAGGATTGATAATCCTCTTCCGGTAGACCCGCGATCAAATCGAGATGCTGATCGATTTTTCCGGATTCCTTAATCTGCGTGACAGTGCGCGACAGTCTATCAAAGCGCTGAATCCGTTGGACGAGGCGGTTGGTTTCATCGTTGGTGGACTGGACGCCGATCTCGAAGCGGAAAATGCCGGGAGGAGCATTCTCTGTCAAAAAGTCAAGAACGTCCGCTCTCAGGATGTCCGCAGTAATTTCGAATTGAAAAACCGTACCATTATGGTTATCGATCAAAAACTGAAAGATTTCCAGTGCGTATTTTTTATTGATGTTAAAGGTCCTGTCTACAAACTTGATCGTCTTGACACCGTGGTTGATCAGGCGAAGCAGGTCGGACTTCACCCGCTCCAGACTGAAATAACGCACGCCATCCTCGATCGAGGACAAGCAGTACTGGCATTTGAACGGACAACCGCGTGACGCTTCGAAATAGACGACACGGTTGTTCAGCTCGTCCAGATGGTCCTCAAACGGGGATGGAATCGTATCGAGATCCTCAATCTGCGCTCGCGGCATGGAAAAACGGACGATCCCCTCCTCATCACGATAGGCGATCCCGTTGACTTCACGCAGAAGCGCGGGCTGTTGGGTTTCTTTTGCTTTCTGGTAGGTTTGCAGCAGCTCCAGGATGGTCTGCTCTCCTTCACCGATCACAATCACGTCGATCTCCGGATGCTTCTTCAACCAGTGATCTGCGTCATAGGTCACTTCCGGCCCACCCAGGATGACAGGCAAATCGGGACGCACTTTTTTCAGATTGCGAACGACATCGAGCGTCTCCCTGATGTTCCAGATGTAGCAGGAAAAAGCGACGACGTCGGGCTCACGCTTGTAGAGGTCTGCCACGATATTCATGGTCACGTCGTTAATCGTATATTCAACCAGATCAATCTGTGGAAAGGTTGGCTTGGCGTAGCTGCGCAAATAGCGTAAAGCAAGTGATGAATGAATAAACTTCGCGTTTAAGGTTGTCAGTACAATCTTCATGTTTTCGGTCTTCTCTCCTTGCACCTTCCGGCATTTCAGGAAGAAAGGGCTGTGCCGGTCAATTCCCTGTCGTTACAGTACCACAACGGGCTAGCAGGAGCAATTCCAGCTTGCCAGCTGCCCTTCTCTATCGGTTCAGTTCGCGGACTACATGGCCTAATTCCGGCACGATCAGCTTGGTCATCGCCAATCGTACGGCACCTGTGGAGCCCGGTGTTGAAAAGATCATCTTTCCTTGTCGGGTGCCTGCCACAGCACGGCTCAGCATCGCTGCAGACCCGATATCCTCTGTATAGCTGAGCATTCGAAACAACTCGCCAAATCCAGGCACTTCCTTGTCCAGCATACCGGATACGGCTTCAAAGGTATTGTCGCGTGGGGATATTCCCGTCCCGCCATTCAACAGGATCACCTGCACCTGCGAATCGGCGATACCCGCTTCGATAGCAGCAATCACCTCTGACGGCTCATCCTTGACGATTTGATACAGTTGGGTCATATGACCCGCCTCATCCAGCAGCTGTTTCATCAATTGACCGCTCTTGTCCGTCTCTTCCGTCCTCGTATCGGACACGGTTATGACCATACAGGCGACCTGTTTGGGCGCTGCGGCTTTATGTTCTCGTGTACTCATCAGCTTCATCTCCTCATCCCATATCGACTTCAACTATCATACCATTTTCCACAAACCGGTGCTTCTGTCGGCCCGCTCGAAGAATTTCGCCTTCTCCCCTATCCCTTCCCTCTCGCTTTCCGCTATAATGCTGATGACTGCTATTTTTCGACAGCGAAGGAGGCGTAGCCCTATGGCAGACCGCCCTTTTTTCTCGTTTCATTTCCATAAACAATCTCATACGCCTATATACGTACAACTCGCCGAACAGTTACAGACCGCAATCTTGCGAGGAGCCTTTCTGGTAGACGGGCAGCAGCTGATTTCCCTGCGAGAGATGAAGACGGCTAGCGGATGCTCCCTGGAGACCGTCAAAAAAGCATACGATTACCTGGCAGCAGAAGGCTGGTTGGAAGCCGTACACGGAAAAGGATACTATCTCACCGTGCATGCAAAGGAAGCACGCATGGAAAATCGCCTGCCGTTGACAGATATCCCGATCGCCTCCTTGTCAGACTCCTCCCCGCGTCCTGGCGAGGAGCTGGTCAAGCGCCTGCGCAGCGCATTTTACGAAAGCCTGACCGTGCTGGATGAACCTTCTGCGCAGAAGAAAATTCGCCGTGCAAAAGCAGACAAGGTATTTGCCGATCATTTGACCAGGCGGGGTCTTCCACACGCCCCTGAACGCGTCATGCTGTTCAATCGCAGCACGAGTGGATTTGCTTTTCTGGCCCAGAGGGTAATGACCCCTCGTGATGTGGTCTATGTAGAAGAATATTCGTATCCGGTATTCCTGCGGCTGCTCAGTCAATGCGGTGTGACCGTGCGCCCGATCCGAGTGGATGAGGAAGGCATCTCGATAGAAGCCTTGGAGGCAGAGCAGGAGCACTATCCTGCGAACTGGATTTTGGCTAATCCGCACTACCACTTTCCAACAGGGATCAGCTACTCACGCAAACGAAAAGAAGAGCTCCTTGATTGGGCAGTTCGTCACAACGTGCGGATTGTAGAAAATGATCATTACGGCGATCTGTGGTTCCAGCGTCCAAGCCTCACCCTCTATCAATTGGCCTTGCAGGAAAACCGCCCCGTGCAAATCTACTACCTGCATTCCTTGTCCAAAACGCTTGCCCGCGACCTGCAGCTCGGCGTGTTGATGCTTCCATCCGATCTGGGTGCGGATGAGCTGGAGCGCAATCGTCAGCTTGTTGCCATGACTGGGGCTGAACCCTCGCTTTTGGTCGTCGATGCAGCCGTCCGGCTATTGGACGATTCCTGGTTCTCCGATGTCTACCTGGCAGACAGACGAACCTTGTTCCAGTCCCGCTTCCAGCTTCTCTGGAATGAAAAGCATCACGCCTTGCCCGCTCATGCTCGGATGTATCCGATCATCGGGGGATTGAATACGTGGATCGAATGGGGAAATCCTACCGCCAATGCGAATGCACAGGAAGACCGCATCCTAGCCATCCTGCGCGAAGAAGGTCTGGAGCTGACACCGGGCCAAGCCTTCCGTGTTCCTGACGAACCAGCCCATACGGAACGCCGCCCTGCTGTCCGCTTCCCTTTGGCACCGATGGACGAGCGCGAGCTGAAGCACTGGCTGTATCGCCTTGGAGCCGCCTTGATCAGATAGATTCCACCTCCCTACATGGACAAAACTCGGCGGATCGCCTGTCAACCTGATTTCGAGGCTGGCAGGCTCTCGCCGAGTTTTTTGATGGAATTCGTAATCTTGATTGTACGATCCCATTAATCCGATGCGTGGGGCTGTTCCACGTAGATTCTGAATAAGTACACATATAGCGCAATACTAATGAAGGCAAACACCAGGATCATACTGAAAATTCCCATCGGCATTACCCAGCTGGACAAGAAAACCGTCACAGGCGCCAGAAATTTTCCAATCGTGGGCTGCAAGCTGTTAGCCCCCAAATACTGTCCTCTCGCATGTTCAGGCGCATAACGGCTGATAAAGCTCTGGGTCACAGGAGAACGTACTATCTCGCCAAAAGTGAAGATGATCGTAATAAAAAACAAATACCAGATGTTGCTGTTCAGTCCTAGCGCGAACGTACCTACCCCAGCCAAGAGCGAAGACAGAATGAAGACATCGCGCTCCTTCCAGCTGTTGAACCATTTCGTAACAGGCAGGATAAACAGCACAAACAGCAAACCGTTGAAGCCCAGCAGCCATCCATATATTTCTGTACTGGAAAGCATCAGAGATTCTCCATTCCAGGTGAATAGCGCTTGTGCAGGGACATGATTGATTACGTATACGGGCAGATAGAGATCCAACTGCATGATCGGAACCAGTGCAAAGATGCCTGCAAGGGTGTAAATGAGAAATACTTTATCTCGAAAAATGATGCCGTATCCTTTGCACTGGTCTTTGAATACACGGGAAAGGGAAGTCGTACCTCCCTGACTCTTCACCGTAGTCGGCAATGTTTCATGGACCACGTAGTAGATTGCGATCAAATACAACAGTGTGACCAGTGCACAGGTCCACAGCAGCTCTTCCCGATAGTGGAAGAAGAAGATGGCACCAAGTGCAGGACCCAGCACTGCACCAAGGTTGTTCGCTGTCGTAAACGTGGCAAATATTTGACGGCGATTCTCTGAGGGAACCAGGTCTGCAACCATCGCAGTACTTGCCGGCCGATAGATCGCTCCCCCCAACCCGATGCCAATAAATGCGACGTAATCCACCCAATGGGATGACGACATGGCGAATAGGGCAAACATAGCCATTTGAAGCGATGCACCTAAGAGCATCACCGGACGCCTTCCTATTCGGTCTGCCAAAGCTCCTCCAAGCAGGCTTCCTGCAAGGCCGAAGATTGGCGGGACGGTCATCAAAATTCCCGCGATATGATTGCCCAATGCTGTACCAAAATAAATGGTTATAAATGGAAAAAACATCCAAAACAGCATGTTAAAAAGCGCTTCCCCGACTAATCGGACTTTCAAGTTGTTATCCCATAACCGTATCTGCATTCCTATCCTCCTCACAAGCTTTGCAAAACATGATTTTTTTCCAGCCGGTATACAAACTTTAGAGCATCTTTGATCAAAAATATAGACTTAACATTCCGAATGATTTATACTCATAATATGAAGGTCGAAAATACACCCGTTTTATTGAAATGTTTCAAAAAAAGAACATACGTTCTATAATTATAAAGACGCTCCCATCGGAAGCGTCTTTTTTGGTGCAGATCATGTATCACCAGTCGGTCGAGTACTCTTTACCTGGATTCTACATGCTGATTCCGTGAGCTTTTTTTCATGACCCACCAGCCCAGCACTAGAGCAAGCAAGCTCCATGCGCTGCTCACTACCAACGGGTCGATACCCGTCAGTGGCAGAAGCACCCAAGTCCAGACCAGCGCGAAAAGTGGCGCACCCCACACGGCAAGAATAGACCACCTCTCGCTAATTGGTTTGATATGGAAGAGATAGAACAGGATTGGGAAAAAGATCGTGACACCCCGCAGCGTCATCGCCAGAAATGCCCAATGCAGAATGAGTGCCTGATCGTCCCAGCAGACCATCACGTAAGCAATTCCAATCACGACAAGAATCAAGGCACGTGAAACCAGCAGGCTTTGTTGTTCACCGTGAAAACGCTGCGTATATCGTTGGATCACATCCCGATTCAAGATCGTCGAAATACTCAAGGTGAGAGCAGCTCCGGTCATCACAATCGACAACAGAATCACAGCATAGGCAGCACCCGCAACCCAGCCAGGCGCTTCCATCAAAAAGAACTGCGGTATGGCTTCTCGCGGAGATGACAGGTCCGGATAAGCATCACTCATGTACATGCCGATCCATGCGCTCACCAAACCGATCAGAATAATCAATACTCCCGCCGTTATCGCTCCCGTACGCGCATCGCGAACGCTCCTGCTGGCAAAGATCGGCTGAAGATAAGCCTGTGTAGAGACAATTCCGACCAGCATCGCAATCCCCTGCGTCCAGCCAAGGCCTGCCTCATGATTGACGAGCGAGATCCTTCCTGCTTGCCACCAGTGTACATACGTACCCCAATCACTCCCCCACCACAGCCATGCCCCTGTCCCAAACAAGAGTACAATCAGCATCATCGTCTTCATCGTCCCGACCACACTGGCCCCCATGAATCCTCCTGCCCATACATAAGCGATGATCAAGAAAGCCGGAACGAGTGCCAGCGACGAAAGTTGACCCTGCCAAAAAACAGAGACAAATGGCAGCGCTGCAAGGATCTGTGCAATAACCTGGATAAACATCCCCAACGACAAAAAAATACTGCTCCCTAGCTGTGCCCGCTCCCCATACTGCAGGCCGATCAGCTGAGGCAGGGTCTCCACCTGCATGCGACGAAACGAGCTGGCGAACAGGCCGATTAATATGACCGAAATACCGCCGCCCAAAGTAAACCAGAGAGATGCCAGTCCGTAGGAAAAGGCAAGCTCTCCCGTCCCCACAATCGACGTGCCTCCTACAAAACCGCCAACCAGTGCACCTGCCACCATACTCGAAGTGAGTGATCCGCTCGCATTGCTGAAATCACTCGCCTTTTTCACTCTTCGTTTAGCAGCAAGACCCCCAAACACGGTTATGATTAAAATACATACAAAACTCAGCATAAATGGGAATGCGTGCACTTGTCTTCTCCCTCCACGTGATGACAGAAACGAGTTAAACCCTGCCATTTCATCCCATCATGGGAGGTGGCAGGGTTTATCTTCTTGCGATTCGTTAGTTCAAGATTTTGTTCAACTCGTCGCGAACGAGCTGACCCATTTCGAGTGTGCCGATGGCTTTGCTGCGGTCTGCAGCGATATCGCCTGTGCGGTGACCCGCTTCCAGTACAGCCCAGACTGCTTTTTCCACTGCATCTGCTGCTTCATCCATTTCCAGTGAGAGACGGAGCATCATCGCAACGGAAAGGATCGTCGCCAATGGGTTGGCAATGCCTTTGCCAGCAATGTCAGGAGCAGAGCCATGTACCGGCTCGAACAGGCCGAAGCTGCCTGCCGCGAGACTAGCCGAGGAAAGCATTCCGATCGATCCAGTCAGCATCGCTGCTTGGTCGCTCAGGATGTCTCCGAACATGTTCTCTGTCACGATGACGTCAAACTGCTTCGGATCACGTACTAGCTGCATCGCGCAGGAGTCAACCAGTTGATGGGTCAATTCCACATCCGGATAGTCAGCTGCCACACGCTCTGCCACTTTGCGCCAGAGGCGGGAGCTTTCCAGTACGTTTGCTTTATCGACGGAAACTACACGCTTTTGACGCTTACGAGCAATGTCAAAGGAAACCCGGATAATGCGCTCGATTTCCTGTTCATTGTAGATGCACTGATCTTCCGCTACTTCTCCATTTGGACCATCGTAGCGCTTTTTCTCACCGAAGTAGATCCCTCCGGTCAGTTCACGCACAACGATCAAATCTACGCCGGAAACGACTTCTGGCTTGAGCGTAGACGCGTCTACCAGCGAGCTGTGCATGTTTGCAGGTCGGATGTTCGCAAACAAACCGAGCCCTTTGCGGATTCCCAAAAGTCCTGTTTCAGGGCGCAGATGTCCAGGGTTTTGATCCCATTTTGGACCTCCGACGGCCCCCAGCAGTACAGCATCTGCTTCCTTAGCCAGCTTCAAGGTTTCTTCCGGCAGTGGCGTTCCGTCGGTATCAATCGCGATACCGCCGATACGCCCTTCTTCACATGTAAAGGTAACCCCCGTCTTTTCACCTACAAGAGTGAGGACCTTTACGGCTTCTTGCATAATCTCCGGTCCAATACCGTCCCCAGGAAGAACGGCGATGCGATAGTTTTTCTTCATCTTTATCCCGCTTTTCTTCAGTAATGGTTTTTTCGTTCTCTGGTGGTTTCTTTATTTCCTATCCGGCTTCAGATGTATTTGCTCTAGTTGACAGCTACCGGCATCGACTCATTGCGTCGTTCCAAAATCTTGTTGACGGCACGAATATAGGCAATTGCACTCGCTTCCAGCACGTCGGTGCTAACCCCGCGGCCAGTCACGCTCAGTTCACCTTGCTGCAAACGAACATACACTTCACCCAACGCATCCTTGCCGTGTGTAACCGAAAGGATTTTGTAATCCGTCAGGGTCACTTCTTCGCCAGTCGCGCGGTCAATCGCCTTGTATATGGAATCGACAGAGCCGTTTCCACATGCCGCTTCTTCACAGCTCGAACCATCGGCACGCAGCAAGCGCACACTAGCAGTAGGCACGGAAATGTTTCCGTAGGCCAGTTGCACAGATTCCAGTTGGAACGCTTCTGGTCCGCGCTCCATCTTGGCGTCGACAAGGGCGAGAATGTCGTCGTCCGAAATCTCTTTTTTCTTGTCGCACAGGACTTTGAATGCGGCAAATGCGGCATTCACTTCTTCTTGCTCCAGGTGGTAGCCCAGTTCGATCAGCTTTTCCTTGAACGCATGGCGTCCGGAGTGCTTGCCAAGAACCAGCTTGTTGGATTTGAAGCCCACAGATTCAGGGCGAATGATCTCGTAAGTGGTTACGTTTTTCAGCACGCCATCCTGATGAATACCTGATTCATGGGCAAAGGCATTCGCCCCTACAATCGCTTTGTTGCCCGGCACAATCATACCGGTCAAACGGCTGACCAGCTGGCTGGTACGCGCGATTTCCTTCAGGTTCATTTTGGTCGTAGCTTGATAGTAATCCTTGCGAGTCTCCAGCGCCAATGCAACTTCCTCCAAAGCTGCGTTACCGGCACGCTCGCCGATACCGTTGATGGTACCTTCGACTTGTGTTGCTCCGCCCTCGATCGCCGCCAAGCTGTTCGCTACAGCCATGCCCAAATCATCGTGACAATGGCAGCTCAGACGAATCATGTCGGCACCAGGTACTTGTTTCAGCTCCCGGAAGATATTTCCGTACTCAATCGGAGTCATGTAGCCGACGGTATCTGGAATATTCACGGTCGTCGCTCCCGCCTTGATGACTGCCTCTACTACCTGTTTCAAGAAGTCGATCTCTGTGCGAGCCGCATCTTCAGCCGAGAATTGCACTTCTTTGAAGTACTTTTTCGCATACGTGACCGCTTCCACGGCACGCTGGAGCACTTGCTCCTTGCTCATGTTCAGCTTGAATTCGCGATGAATCGGAGACGTTGCAAGAAAGACGTGGAGGGATGCGTTTTCCGCGTTGCGCAGCGCTTCATATGCCTTATCCATGTCGTCTTTTACGGCACGAGCCAGACTGACAATGGTCGCATTTTTCACGCGCTTCGCTACTTCGGCCACAGACTTTTGGTCACCGGGAGAGGCAGCAGCAAAGCCAGCCTCGATTCTCGTAACGCCCAGTTTCTCCAGTTGAAGGGCGATCTCCACCTTTTCGTTCGTGCTGATGTTGACGCCCGGAGACTGTTCCCCGTCACGCAATGTTGTATCAAAAATCTCAATGGTCCGCATGAACTATTCACCTCCACATTTTTCCCAACGCTTATTTCGTCGATAGGAATGTATATGTCTACCCGATCGACTACGTACAATGTAGGCCCCGCCAACGCTTGGCGGAGCCAAGTTTTTGATCTGCTTTATTTTTTATCGAGAAAGCTTATTACTTACCTGCTTTTACTTCTTCTTTTTTCTCGGATTTATCGATCCAGGACATCATGCCGCGCAGTTGCTCACCCACAACTTCGATGCCATGTTCTGCTTCCAGACGACGACGGGAAGTGAAACCTGGGCGGTTTGCTTGGTTTTCCAAGATCCAGTTGCGAGCAAACGTACCATCTTGGATTTCGGACAGAACTTTTTTCATTTCTTTGCGAGTTTCGTCTGTGATGATGCGGCGACCTACGCTGTAGTCTCCGTATTCAGCTGTGTCACTGATGGAATAGCGCATACGAGCCAATCCGCCTTCGTACATCAGGTCAACGATCAGTTTCAGCTCATGCAAGCACTCGAAGTACGCGATCTCTGGAGCGTAGCCTGCTTCTACCAGCGTATCGAAACCTGCTTTTACCAGCTCGCTTGCGCCACCGCAAAGTACGGCTTGCTCACCAAACAGGTCGGTTTCAGTCTCTTCACGGAATGTTGTTTCGATAACGCCAGCTTTGGTGCAACCGATACCGCTGGAGTATGCCAGCGCGATGTCTTTTGCGTTGCCAGTCGCGTCTTGATAGATCGCGATCAGACCAGGTACGCCAAAGCCTTCTTGGTATACGCGGCGAACCAGGTGACCAGGGCTTTTTGGAGCAGACATGATCACGTCTACGTCAGCTGGCGGCACGATTTGTGCGTAGTGAATGTTGAAACCGTGAGAGAAGCAAAGTGCAGCACCGGATTTCAGGTTTGGAGCTACTTCATCGCGGTATACTTGTGCTTGACGCTCATCCGGCATCAGGATTTGTACGACGTCTGCACGTTTGGTTGCTTCTGCTACTGTCAGTACTTCAAAGCCGTCTTTTACTGCTACGTCCCAAGATTTTCCTGGGCGAAGACCTACCACTACTTTAAAGCCGCTGTCACGCAGGTTTTGTGCTTGTGCATGCCCTTGGCTACCATAACCGATAATTGCGATTGTTTTGCCACGCAGTACCTCTTTGTTCACGTCTGCTTCGTAGTACATTTTAACCATTTGTATAGCCTCCTTGAAATGTTGTTTAGTTTGAATTTTAATTCAGAATTTTTTGTACTATACAGTTGCTGCTGCTTCTGCTGGTACAATACTGCGTGCCATCGCCACTGACCCGGTACGAGTCAATTCGAGTACACCATAGCTTTGCAAAAGAATGAGCAAAGCATCGATTTTCTCCGTATCCCCTGTTACCTGAACGATCAATGATTCTGGGCCTACATCGACAATCGCTGCACGGAAGGGTTCAACAATTCCGTTTAGCTCTGCCAATTGGCTTGGAGTAGCACTTACCTTGATCAGAGCAAGCTCCCGCGAAACAAAGGGATTGGCGCTCAGATTTGTGACAGAAATCACATCGATGAGTTTGTACAGCTGCTTCATCAACTGATTGATCTGCTGATCATCCCCGCCTGTGCTGATAACCATGCGGGACAAGCCTGCTTCCTCTGACCCACCAACCGTAATGCTGTCGATGTTAAAGCCTCTCTGACCGAACAGGGTCGCGACACGGGTCAATACGCCGGGTTGATCATTTACAAGTACGGCAATCGTATGTCGCTGCATCTACTCTTCCCCCAATTCCATCTGATCTAAGGTGTTGCCTGACGCAACCATCGGATAGACGTTTTCTCCCGGTGCTACACGGAAGTCGATGACTACTGGCCCGTTGTGCTCAAGGGCTTCTGCCCATACACGCTCTGCTTCTTCTTGCGTGCTTGCGCGCAAACCTTTTACACCGTAGGCTTCAGCCAGTTTGACGAAATCTGGACTGCAGGTCAAATCGATCTGGCTGTAACGGTTGTCGTAAAAGAGCTCTTGCCACTGACGAACCATCCCTAAGCATTGGTTGTTCAGAATGACTACCTTGACCGGAATGTTGTACTGGGAGACAATCGCCAGCTCCTGATTCGTCATCTGGAAGCCGCCATCCCCAACTACTGCAATGACTGTCCGGTCTGGATGCGCGATTTGGGCTCCGACCGCAGACGGGAATCCAAAGCCCATCGTACCGAGACCGCCGGAAGAAATGAAGGAACGGGAGTGCTTGAATTTGTAGTACTGCGCGGTCCACATCTGATGCTGTCCCACGTCAGTCGTGACGATCGCATTTCCCTCTGTCGTGTTGTACAGAAGTTCAATCACCGCTTGCGGTTTCAAGACGCCGTCTTCCTTCTTATACTTGTACGGCTGTTGCTGCTGCCACTCTTTCAACTGGTTGATCCAAGCCTGCGAGTCACATGCCGATACCAGCGGCAAGGCCTTTTGCAGCGTGCTTTTCACATCTCCAGCTACGGTGACTGCTGTCGCTACGTTTTTCCCCAGCTCAGCCGGGTCAATATCCACGTGAACGATGCGTGCATTCGGAGCGAATTCTTTGGTGCGTCCCATCGTAATGCGGTCATCAAATCGAGCGCCAAGTCCAATTACACAGTCAGCTTGAAGTAATGCTTGGTTGGCTGTGTAGCTTCCATGCATGCCTGGCATTCCAAGCGACAGTTCATGCACGCCGGGGAAGCCGCCCAATCCCATAAATGTGTTGATCACAGGGATGCGGGTCTTTTCGGCAAATGCCAGCAGTTCTTTGTCGGCACCGGCTGCAATGATACCGCCGCCAGCGAGAATCACCGGTTTTTTTGCGGAACGGATCGCCTCGACAAATGTGTTTACCTCTTCATCACTCGGTACCAGCGAAGCACGGTAAGCGCGGATGTTCACGTCTTCCGGATAGTAGAAAGGCGCCTTCGCATTGGCTACGTCTTTAGGAATGTCGATCAACACGGGGCCGGGACGGCCAGTCGTGGCGATATGGAACGCTTCCTTGATGATTCTCGGCAGATCGCGTACGTCTCGCACGAAGTAGCTGTGCTTGGTAATCGGGATCGTGATGCCGGTAATATTCGCCTCCTGGAAAGCGTCCGTTCCGATCAGGTTCTGTGCAACGTTCCCGGTAATGCAGACCAGCGGCACAGAGTCCATCTGTGCAGTGGCGATCCCTGTCACCAGGTTGGTAGCACCCGGACCGGAAGTAGCGATGCAAACACCAGGCTTTCCTGTTGCGCGAGCGTATCCGTCAGCTGCGTGGATCGCGCCTTGCTCGTGGCGGGTCAAAATGTGCTTAAAGTAGCTCCCGTACAACGAGTCGTAAATGGGCAATACAGCACCGCCTGGATAACCAAAAATGTGCTCTACTTGCTCGAGGATCAGACAGCGCAGCAGCGTTTCAGCCCCTGACACTTCTTCACCGAACTGAATTGGCGGCATGCTTTTTTTACTGTTCAATTCAGCGATTTCAACACTCATTTTCTCTCCCCCTCCCACTTCTCAACAGGTATTGTTTTTAACTATAACCACATAGAAAAACCCTTTCGCCCCGACACGGTTCTTTTTCCATGTCTTTTGGGGCGAAAGGGTTCGCGGTACCACCCAACTTTATCGGCGCCTCACGGTCGGCCGATCTCAGCCAGTCACTTGTTATTGGACTGTAACACGCTAACGGGTGTTAATCGGTTCTACCTACTGTCTGGCTGCTTGTGCACAGATTTCAGTAAAACAGCTCGGAGGTGAGCAATGCGTCGTACTCTTTACCCGGCTTTCAGCACCCCGGGCTCTCTGGAAAAGAAGTGTCGCGCACCATCCTCGTCATAGCTTGCTATTATAATAATTTTTTTAATTTTGTAGTTGTCAGAAAATAAAGTGTTACGTCTGATTATAGCTAGGCACCTAGGGGGTGTCAACGAAATACTCAAGAATTTAGTGGACTTTCGTCCGAACGAATGCTCAGCAGTCATGCGCTATTTCGTGCCACATATGCGTGAAAGCGCATACAAATTTAGCTCGTCCTCATCAAAAAAAGGCGCAAGGGACGGGTAAGCCTTCCCCTAAACTACGCTCGCTTATCGCATTAAGGAATTTCCCTCTTCCTGCTGCTGCATGCCTTCGATCAATATTTTCGCTACTTCCGGCCGGCTGTATTCAGGAGGCGGCGTCTGTCCATTCCTCAGCATTGCTCGCACCTTCGTCCCAGACAAGGCCATGTGATGACTTGCATCATGCGGACACGTCTTGGTAGTAGCCATCCCCTGGCAGGATCTGCAGTAAAAGCTGTGTTCAAAAAACAGCAGCTGAATGCCCAGCTCATCTGGCTCAAATTCTGAAAAAATGTACTGGGCGTCATAGGTGCCATAGTAATCACCGACTCCAGCATGATCGCGCCCGACAATAAAATGCGTGCAGCCGTAGTTTTTTCGGACGATTGCATGAAAGACCGCTTCACGCGGCCCGGCATAGCGCATCGCTGCTGGAAATGCAGCAAGGAGGACACGATTTGGCGGATAGTAGTTTTCCAAGAGGGCGAGATAGCTCTTCATCCTCACCGTCGCCGGCACGTCATCTGACTTCGTTTCGCCCATCAATGGATTGAGAAACAAGCCGTCCACAATCTCCATTGCAGCCTTCTGAATGTACTCATGTGCGCGATGAACGGGATTGCGAGTCTGGAAACCGACAACGCTCTTCCAGCCCTTTGACGCAAAGATAGACCGCGTCTGCGCTGGGGTCAGATAGTAGTCGCCAAACTGCTCCGCTTTGGGACGCTGCCAGACCTCCACTGGACCTCCCAGATAGAGGTCGGGCTTCTCATACAGTTTTTTCACTCCTGGATGCGCTTCGTCTGTCGTCCGAAACACCTGGAGCGCTTCAATGCGTTTATCCGGTATATACCGGCTTTCCACATGTAGAATCCCGTAATCCTCCCCGTCCTCACCGCGCAGCAACAGGCGATCTCCTGGCTGAACCTCGCCATACTTGGAGGAGTCGACTGCCAGCGTGACGGGTAAAGGCCATACGGTTCCGTCTGACAATCTCATGGATGAGACTACGGCACGATAATCTGCTTCGCCCATAAAACCGGTAAGGGGAGAAAAGGCGCCAATGGCCAAACAATCCAGATCAGACAGCGTCCATTTGTCTACCATAACGACCTTTTCAGGTAGATCGTGCAGGCTATCTCCGGACCTTGGCTGTAACCTTTCGATCAATACTCCCCCATGCGGTACATTCTTAGACATGACGTGATCCCCTTTCCTTGCGTTCATTTGTGCAAGCCACATTCCGTCTTGGTAAAACCAGCCCAGCGACCCGCTCGCGGATCTTCACCCGGCATTACCTGACGGGTGCAAACACTGCAGCCGATACTCGGATAGTGGTTGTCGTGCAACGGATTGTAAGGGACATCATGATCATGTATATATTCCCAGACCTGTGACTGTGTCCAGTCTGCCAGTGGATTAAATTTGACCAGGTTGAATTTTTCATCCCATTCGACTTTTTTGGCATGGGCACGCGTAGGAGATTGTTCTCTGCGAATCCCTGTTACCCAAGCCTGGTAGTTGGCGAGAATGCGCTTCAATGGCTCGACCTTGCGAATCTGACAGCACAGATTGGGGTCACGCTGCCATAGCTCGTCGCCGTGTCGGGATGCCTGCTCTTCCAGAGTCAATTTCGGCAGCACCTGGATAAAAGCAGCTCCATACCGCTCCTGCAAACGGTCGCGTGTCTCGTAAGTCTCGGTGAAATGCTTGTTCGTGTCTAGATAAAAAACAGGCACTGTTGGCGCCAGCCTTTGCAGCATATCAATGAGCACCACATCCTCGGCCCCGAAGCTGGAGGCGAGAACCAGACTGGAACCGTAGTGCTCCATCGCCCAGACCAGCACATCTTGCGCGGGCTTTGCTTCCAGCCTGTAGGCCGCGATCTGCAATTCTTCGTCTTTCATCGAGTGGCGAATACTCATCTGCGAATCTCCTCTCTTGCTAGGTTTTCCCCCCATCATCATATGTGGGCGACCTGCAAGTGGCGCGTCGTCCGCCGAAAAGAAAAACCCCGCCCTGCTTGGGACGAGGTGAAGAATCCTATCGTTCGATGATCAGCGCGATTCCTTGACCTCCGCCAATACATGCCGTCACCAGACCTCTTTTGGCACCGCGGCGCTTTAGCTCATAGGCGAGCTTGGTCACCAGCATGGAACCGGTAGCCGCGATAGGATGCCCGTGGGCGATCGCTCCGCCTGTGACATTGAGTCGTTCCGGATCCAAGTGAAGCTCTCGATCGCAGGCGATGACCTGCGCAGCAAACGCTTCATTCGCTTCGACCAGATCGATGTCTGACAGCTTGAGGTCCAGCTTTTTCAAGAGCTTCTGGGTCGCAGGCACCGGGCCGATGCCCATGATGTTGGGGTCCACACCCGCTACAGCCCAACCGATTACTCTTGCCAAAGGCTCCAATCCCCGCTTTTCCGCTTCTCTTCCCTCCATCAGCACCAATGCCGCCGCACCATCATTGACGCCAGAGGAGTTCCCGGCAGTAACAGTGCCGCCATCTTTGAATACAGGAGGCAATGCTGCCAACCCCGCCAGGTTCGTCTCCGGTCTCGGATGTTCATCCAGTGCAAACAGCGTCGTCGTACCCTTTTTCCCTGGGATCGTAATTGGAAGGATTTGCTCGCCAAAGATGCCTGCTTCCATCGCAGCCTTCATTTTCTGCTGGCTATAAAAGGCGAACTCATCCTGCTCCTCTCGGCTGATGCTGTATCGCTCCACGAGATTTTCTGCTGTGATGCCCATTGGCGGATTGCCAATATGCTTGGGTGCCAGCTCCCTGCGGACGAATTTCGGTGGTGAACGGTCGTATGCCTGACTGGATGGCTCCATCAAAAACGGCATCCGCGTCATGCTCTCTGCGCCACCAGCAAGCATGATGCTGGCACCCCCGGCGAGTATCGCCTCTGCCGCTAGTACTACACTGTTGATCCCAGATCCACACTGGCGATCGATGGTCAAGCCGGGCGTCGTGACAGGCATTCCTGCTTTCAATGCCGCCAATCTGGCAATGTTCCCGCCACCAGATAGACAGTTGCCAAAGATCACATCGTCCACTTCTTCTCCCTCTACCCTGGCCCTTTTCAAAGCCTCTTGAATGACCATCGCGCCATAATCAGAGGGCTCCATATCCTTCAAAGCACCTTTTGCCCTCGCGATCGGTGTCCGCACAGCAGATACCAAGACTGCTTCTCTCATCCTGCTTCCCCTCCCTGAGCCAGCCTGCGCTGCTGATCTTCCTCCATCAAGGTGCGGCGCAGAATTTTACCCACAGTCGTCTTGGGCAGCTCTGTCCGAAACTCGATGATTTTCGGAACCTTGTAGCGAGCCAACCTCTCCGAGCACCAGGCGATGATTTCCTCTTCCGTCACCGATTCATGGAGCCTCGGCACGATAGCGGCCTTTACTGTCTCACCGCGATAGGAATCCGGTACGCCATAGACGACAGCCTCTGCGACAGCCGGATGCTGGTAGATCACCTCTTCCACTTCAATCGGGTAAACGTTGAAGCCGCTGGAAATGATCAGTTCTTTTATACGACCCACGATGTAAAAGTACCCCTCTTCATCCATCGTCGCCATGTCTCCTGTGTAAAACCAGCCGTCTCTCATAACGGCAGCCGTTTCCTCCGGTTTTTTCCAATAGCCCTTCATCACCTGCGGTCCCTTGATGATCAGCTCACCCGGCTCCCCTGGCGGCAGCTCTCGAAGTCCCGTCTCCATGTCGACGATCTTGCTGTCTGTATTGGGCAAAGGAATACCGATGCTGCCCGGCTTTCGCCTAGCCGATGGATTGACGTGGGTGGCAGGAGAGGTTTCAGACAAGCCATACCCCTCGATGATCGGAACGCCTGTCTTCTTCTCGAAGGATTGCATCACTTCTGCGGGAAGCGGCGCCGATCCGCTGCCACAAGCAACGATGCAATCCAGATCGCCCGGTTTCAGATCAGGATGGTTCAACAACGAGATATAGACAGTCGGGACAGCAGGAAAACCGGTCGGACGGTGCTTGCGAATCAGCTGCAGGATTGTATTCACGTCATAGCGCGGCAGGCAGATATAAGCCTGTGCATTGAACATGGTGCCGTTCATCCGGCTCATCCCGTAGACATGGTAGAGAGGCGGCATCCCCAAGATTCGCTCCTCCACCTTGCGAACCCCGCCTCCGAATGTAAAGCCCTGATAGACAGTTCCGACCAGATTGGCATGTGTCAGCATGACTCCCTTGGCGCGGCCCGTCGTTCCCCCCGTGTATTGCAGGACTGCCAGATCCTCCTGCGGCTGAATCTCCAATGGCGGCAATTGCAGCCTTTTCTCCTTGATCATTCCGTACAGACTATTTTCACTTTCGTCGCCCGGGTCTGCCCAGATGATGCCGAGATCCTGTTTCAAATCGATTTTCTCCAGCTTTTGCGCCTGCTCTCGATTCCCCACAAACCACGAGGCTTCCGAATCCTTCAAAAGATAGTCCAATTCATGCGTCTGATACATCGGATTCACCTGAACCACAATCCCGCCCAAACGATGGACGGCGTAATAGGTCAGGATATACTCTGCGCTGTTCGGAAAGGCAATCGCTACCCGCTCTCCTTTTCGTATGCCACGGCTGTACATGGCTGCTGCCAGAAAATCCACGTCTGCACGGAGCTCCGCGTAACTCCATTCTCGATCACCATCGATGACTGCCGGGCGATTGGGATAATCCTGTGCCGAGCGTTCGAGTAGCTGGTACAGCGAAATAGACGGAATCTCTACTTCTGCTAAGACGCCTTCCAAATACCATTGGTGCCAAGGTCTTTTCATTTCCTCTCCCCCTTGCTCGGTCGATTCAACTCACCTACTCCAGATGGTGTCGCAGCAGAAGGTGTATGCACGTAATCCACAAATTCTCCATGCATCCCATGTGCAGTCAAATAGGACTCGTAGTAATCCTGAATCGGTTCGCCGTGCTTGATCAGTCTCCTCAAGTGTTTGGCAATGCCCATTTTTTCAAAAACCAATAGTCTGGGCGTCTGCTGCACATTTTTTTGCAGGTAAAAGACTTCCTGATGGATGAGCTGTTCGGGTGGCATTCCTTGTCGCACCGCCCGGTTTACCTTCTCCTCCCGCCTGTCAATGATCCCCATGTACGTCTCCAACAGCCGCTGGTAATCCGCACGGGACACAACGCCTTTTTGATGGGAGGTGACGTAGAGCTCCGCATCCACCAGCAGCGTTTGCTTGGCAGACAGCACCATGTCGTCAATATCGCTGTCCGCATTGTTGTACCAGGGACCAAAGGCAGTCAAATCAAAATCGCCCACGTGCAGGATGCCGTAATCCGGAAAATACGGACAGCAGAATCCTTCACAATGACCCGGGGCATGAAGCATGACGACTCTGGTACCCGCCAATTCGATTTCCCGATCATAAGGATAGATAGCTTTCCTTGCCCCTATGACGCTGGACCAGGAGTAGTGACCCCGTTTCCGAGCGCCAGCCTCCTCTCGCAAGCCTCGAACCCACTCTTTCCCTTCCTCTTCCCCGTAAATGGCGAAGTATCCGTTTGCTTTGGCAATTTCGTCAAGATCCGAAAGCTTTGGCAGATCTCGCTCATTGATCCAGACAAGACTTTCGGGAAATTCGGCCAGCCCCCAGATGTGATCCAGATGGTAGTGCGTGACATAGATGTCTTGGACATTGTGTTCTCGTTTTACATAGTCAAATACAGCCTCCCCAGCTCCACAATCAATGAACGCGTCACTCTCCTTGCCTTTGATCAGCAGAGAGGTGGAAAAAGGGGTACGGCTCTGATTTTCTCCGATCAGTATTTCGATTGGACCGATGTGCAAATCGCTCATATCTTTTTGGTTTCTCCCTTCTCAAGCAATCATTGCACCACTGCCTCACTCGGTTTCTTGGAAAACCATTTTCCTTTGGTCATGAACAGCAGCGGAACATAGACGACCACACCTACCAAGGAAGCGATCGCAACCCATGTTTCCCACCCGTAGCCGGTTACGACCGATGGCAGGACCAGGTTCATGATTACGGGCACGATCCGAATAATGGCGCCGTGCAAGCCCCACGCAGTAGACTGAAGCGAAGGGTTCACATCTTCTGCATTTTCCGAAAACAAGGCATTCCAAGGTGCATACGTGATGGCCATAAATGTACCCAGTATCGAAACGCTTACGATCATCGCGCCTTCTGATACCTTCGTTCCGAACAAGCTCACAAAATAGATCATGTAAAGTCCAAAACTTACGGCTCCGATCAGCGAAATGATTTTTCTCAACTGGAGACGATCTGAGATCCAGCCGACGACGAGGAGTACCCCCAGGTTGAACATCCAGAAGTACTTGGCAATGCTAGCAGCCTGATGGGCTTCAAAACCGAAGGAATCGACCAGAATCTTGGGACCGAATCCCGCCATCGTAAAATAGATGAGCAGGTAGACGGAGATCCCAATACTAGACAGCCACAAATGTGGAACCCGCAAAATCTGCTTCATTCTCGATTCATTTTCATGATGTGGTTGGACAGGGGCAGCTTTTTCATTCGCTTCTGGCAATTGATCGGTGCTGTGGACAATTTGGTCACGCAAGCGGGGAGAAAGATCACGGATCGCAAATAAAATGACCACCGAGGATAGGAGAGCGATGGTTCCAGCGATGTAGAACTGGGATTGCCAGGAGCCGTAAATGGGAAGGGTCCACCCTGCCATAGCGCTGGCGAAGAAGTTGGAGCCGACCGGACCAAACGTCCAGAAGCTGTAGGCAAGAGCACGCCCCATTCGGGGTGAAAAATCCCGCACGAGCCCTGCCGTCATCCCGAATGCCACTCCGTCGACAAACGAGAGCAGCACACGCAGGACAAAGAGCTGCGAGATTGTCTCTACAAAAGCCATACCGAACACACAAATCGTCGTCAAAAACAGGCTCGGGACGAGAAATATGACACGGCCATACTTGTCAGCGAGTGGACCGAATAGGAGTGAGGACAAAGCAGCAGCGAGGATGGAAACAGCAGACAAAATGCCGTACAGCTGCAGATCCATGTTGAGGTCATTCAGCAACAGCGGAAGCACGGGAGCTATCTGTGATTCATAGGAGGCAATAAAGTTGGCCAAAATGGCGATAGACAACAGCCAAACGCGGTATCCGCCCGCGGGATAGGTATCCAGCTCGCGGGACAGAAATGTGGCTTTTAACATGTTCCTTCCTCCTTCACATTTCCGTTACTCTCCTTAGTCCTCACTCCATCGATCTCTTTCTCCATCCTGCTTACATAGATCAAGGCTACCGTCATCAGCAGCATCAGCAATCCAGCTACAAAGTACGGGAGCCGTTCCTCATAGGCAAACAACCAGCCTGCAATCAAAGGACCGATCGCCCTCCCCAGACTGTTGCAGGTCAGCTGCGCTCCAAAGCTGCTCCCCTGCGCGTCCATACTCGTCCGCAGCGAGATCGCAGAGGTCATCGCTGGAAAAGCAAAGCCTCGGCAGAACGCCAGTAACGTCATCGCGACGAACACCCAGACGACCTGTGTGGCAAATCCCAAAGCCAGAAACCCAATCAATCCGAAGGTAAAGCCCGTCACCATCGTCCCCATCTCTCCCCACCTCCGGTACCAAAACGAGAAGAGAGACATTTGAATCAAGGCCCCCACTCCGCCATTCACCATAAAAGCCCAGCCTGCCATACCCTGTGTCGAGTGCAGGACATCAGTCAAAAAATAGGCGAGCGTCGACGTAATAGCCGCATCGCTAAACGTAAACGAGAAGGTCCCCCCGAAGAAGGGAGCAAGCTTGCGGTCAAACAGCGCCATAACGGACTCTTTCAATCGAATGAGAAGACTTACTCGCTCCCCGTTGTAGACTTGCTCCTGCTTCATCCGCGGTTCGACGGGCAGTAGCCAAAAAGCGAGAATTCCGCTTCCGACGGATAGCAAACCCACCGAGAAAAAGGGAATCTGCAAACCAAATCCGCTCAAAAATGCCCCCAGAGGTGGACCGACAATAAATCCGATTCCATTCATCGAGCCCATGTACGCCATCACTCGCGGCCGATCATCCGGTGTAGTGGAGGTGGTCGCCAGGCTGAGTGCTGCAGGAAAAACAGCGGCTGCCAAGGCCCCTGAGACAAATCGCAGCAGGAGCAGAATCGTGACGTTCGGTGCAAGTCCAACCAGTGAAGAAGTAATTCCATAGCCGACAATACCCAGGATGAGGATCGGGCGCTTGCCTGCCCGATCGGACATCCTGCCCCAAAACGAACTGAACAGCAATTGCGAGATGGCAAATGCGGAGAGTGCCATCCCCATCTCAAATGTCGTGGCACCAACAGACCTGGCCATGAATGGCAAGGTAGGCAAAATGACACCGAACCCGATATTGGCGATGAACATCGTGGACATGAGAAACCATATCGTCGACGACATTTTTGTTTCCTCCTACTCTTGCTGCGCATCTGATGCAGAAATTAGGGTCGCAAGGTCAAGGTCGCCTCACCACTTGTCAATGCCTTGCCAGGCTCTCTCTCCACAAACAGCTCCAAATCGATCTGATTGCTCTCTTTTTTGGTCACTTTTGCACGACACGTCAAGACATCCCCCGGGAAAACCATGCCGGCAAAACGAACCTGAAGTCTGCTGACAAAGCCTTGCGTTCCTGCCAGCTGACTGGCGTATTGCCCCAGGAATCCCATGCTGAGCATGCCGTGAGCAATCGTCCCCGGCAGCCCTACCTGACGCGCTGTCTCGACATCGGTGTGGATCAGGTTGAAGTCGCCTGATGCACCTGCGTACTTGAGCAGCTGCACTTTGGTGATGGCTGGCTTGACGAGGGGCTCAAGCTCGCACCCAACCTCGACCTCCGACCAATCTATGGTTTGTTGCATGATGCTCCCTCCTTTCAGCGCAGAATGATGGTGCTGGTGCTCGTAAAAACAAGCTGACCGTCCAAATCCTCGCCCTTCACCCGGGTCACGAGGAAAGTCATTTTCCCACCCTGTTTGCCTTCGCGTTCATAAACATCGAGAACCTGATTCACACATCGCAGCACATCCCCGGCGACGATCGGCCGGGTGTAGCTGTACTCCTGTCCTCCATGCAGGACCCGACTCAGCTCAATTTTCACCTGTGGAATCGGTACCCGAAACGTCGTGGGAAATGTAGGCGGAGCGACCAGGCTGCTGTATCCGTGCTCGCGAGCGTATGCTTCATCTGTAAAAAGCGGATTCTCGTCGCCAATGGCATGGGCAAATGCACGTATCGCCCCTTTCTCAACCTCCATGAGTACCGCTTCACTAGTACTGCCTATTACAGCAGGATCAATCTGCATGCTTCTCCCTCCCTCTTGAAAAGGTACAAATCGTCAAGCCAGCAGCTCTCCCACTTTTACATTTCCTTTCAGCAGGTTGCGGGAGATGATGTAACGCTGGATTTCATCGGTTCCCTCAAAAATGCGCCACAGGCGGATTTCGCGATACCAGCGCTCAATCGGCAGCTCCTTGGTGTAGCCCATGCCTCCGTGAATTTGCAGGACGCGGTCCACGACACGGTCTGCCATATTGGAGCCGTACAGTTTGGCCATCGAGGACTGATGGCGCGCATCCTGGCCATTTTCCGCCATCCAGGCAGCGCGCAAGACAATCCAACGGGTGGCTTCGATCTCGACTGCGGAATCTGCAATCATCCACTGGATCGCCTGCCGCTCCGCAATCGGTTTGCCAAAGGTATGGCGAGTGTTGGCGTAATCGATGCCCATTTGCAGCAGACGCTCCGCTGTACCTACTGCACGAGCCGGAATAACCCATCTACCTTGCCCGATCCACTGCATGCCTAGCTCGAATCCACGGCCCAGCTCTCCCAGGATGTTTTCTTCCGGAACACGCACATTTTCAAAAATCAAGGATGCGGGTCCCCACTCGCCCATCGTATGGATCGGCTCCGAGCGCCAGCCCATATCACGGTCGACGAGGAAGCAGGTAACACCACCCCGAGCACCTTTTTCCTTGTCCGTCACCGCGAATACCATCGCGAAATCGGCCTCATTCCCGTTGGTGATGAATACCTTTTCTCCATTCAGCACCCACTCGTCGCCGTCCTTGACCGCAGACATCTTGATATTGGCAGCATCCGAGCCGGCCCCAGGCTCTGTCAGCGCGAAGCAGGAACGACGCTCCCCTTCGATGGTCGGGATCAGATACCGTTTTTTCTGCTCTTCATTGCAGTAGTACAAGATGTTGTCGGCCGAACCGCCAAAGCTGAACGGCACGTAGGTACGTCCCAGCTCCATCATGATCAACGCCGTCATGACAGGCCCAAGGTTGGCTCCACCGTACTCTTCCGGCGTATTGATGCCCCAGAAGCCTGCCTGCTTTGCTTTCATCCGAATCTTCTGAATCTCTTCCTTGGACACGCCATCGCGCCCTTCCCGCTCATTGCGCAGTACCTGCTGCTCCAAAGGCATCAGTTCCTTCTGCACAAATTCCCGCACCGTCTTCTGAATCATTTTTTGCTCGTCGGTCAAAGTAAAATCCATTTCGCATCCCCCTTATATGGTCCTTACATAGTGGCTACCTTGCGATATTTGGCCTGACTAGCGGTTGCCTCCGTTGACGTAGATGACTTGCCCGGACACGTAGCTGGCCTCGTCACTGACAAGAAAAGCGATCACGTTGGCGACATCCTCGGGCTGTCCAACCCGGCGAAGCGGTATACGCTCTGATGCCAAGCGCTTGTTTTCCTCAAAATCGATGCCGACCCTCTCTGCTGTTGCTTTGGTCATATCGGTTGCAATAAAGCCCGGGGCTACCGCATTGACATTGATATTAAAGGGACCGAGCTCGATAGCCAGCGTCTTGGTAAAGCCCTGAAGACCTGCCTTTGCAGCCGAGTAGTTGGCTTGACCGCGATTGCCCAGCGCCGATGTGGAGCTCGTGTTGACTATCTTTCCGTACTTTTGGTTGACCATGTGCTTTTGAGCTGCCCGACTCGCTAAAAAGCTGCCCTTCAGGTGGACGTTCATCACCGTGTCCCAATCGTCCTCGGACATTTTGAACAGTAGATTATCCCGTAGCACCCCAGCGTTGTTCACCAAAATATCGAGTCTTCCAAACTGGCTGACAACCGTGTTGATGGCCTCTTCAACCTGCTGGCCATCCGCCACATTGCAGCCTACGGCAACCGCTTCGCCTCCAGACTCACGAATTCGTTGAACCACCTCCTGGCAAGCTTCTTCATTCAAATCCAACACGCCCACTTTTGCCCCATCCTGAGCCAAGCGCATCGCCGTTGCTGCCCCAATCCCTCTGGCAGCACCGGTCACAACCGCCACCCTGTCCTGTAGTCGACTCATCACGATTCTCCTCTCTACCTTTCTTGAACTGCCTGATACCAGGCGACCGAATCACGGCGCTCCACCTGTACCCGACTGCGCTCCAAAAGCAAATCGAGATGCCCCTGCACTTCGGAAAGTCCTAAAAACATGCCATTCTCCTGCAGCCAGGGAAACAGCTCACGCGTCAGCTCATAGACCGTGCGGGGACCTTGTGCCAGCAGTAATACAATTTTGTCGCAGCGATCCTCCTGCTCTTGAAGACGCTGATCGATGAGCGCACGAAAATCGGTGAATGGGTCACCATGACCGGGATAAATCGTGCTCAAGGGAAGCTCGTAGACGTGGCGAAACGATTCTCTCATCTGCATCAGCGGTCTGGGACGACGTTCTTCTCGCTTATCAGGCGGGGTGATGAAGGCATTCGAGGAAATCTCCTGCAAAAGAAAATCGCCTACAATCGTATCTCCCGAATCCACATCCCAAAGGCAAATATCTGACTGACTGTGCCCGGGTGTGTAGAGCACCTTCCACTCTCGTCCTCCTGCCGTCAGCACGTCTCCTTCTTCCAAATAGCGCACCTCTTTCCAGTGCAGCGGGTAGAACTTGCGCTGCCGCTTGAGCAGCTCAGCGGCTCCGCATTCCTCGATAAACCTCCGCATGAATTCCTCGTCCCGCTCAAATCCTTCTTTTCCATGCTCCAGCATCCCCATCGCCTGTCTGTGCACATAGACGACTGCATCGGTTTCCTGCAAGATGGCCGAAACCCCTCCATAATGGTCCGTATGCATGTGTGTGACGACGATTTGCTCCACATCCTGAAAGGTAAAGCCCACCTCAGCCATTCCCTCCCGAAGCTGCTGAATCGACCCAGGCAAATGCGTCCCGGCATCTACCAGCGTTACAGGGGAACCGGGCAAAATGAAGGCGTTTACATTTCCTTTCGCAAACGTGGTAGACATTTTGATTGGAAGAATATGCGTATCGCTCACCTCCATGTGCAAGTCGATTCCTTTCTACACCTTTTAGCTATTTGCAATGGCCGTGCCATACGATCAGACTGCGAAACAATAAAGACTATCGCATGAATATCGCATACCGAGTCACAATGGACTCGCTTCACGCCAAAAACCCGAGTCATTTTGGGTTCGACGAGTCAAACTTGGGTCGGTCTTGCTCCCTTTTTGCCCTGACAGTAGCCTAAACCGATTCGGCATGATCAAGGAAATGGTCAGTGGACAATTTGTATTTTTTCAGCTTTCGTACGATCGTCGTCTGACTGGTCCCCAGCTCTTCTGCCAGCTTGTACGTGCTGTGAAATTGTTGAACAGCCAGCGCCAGCATATCCCTCTCCGCCATTTCCGCTGCTTCCTTCAACGGCATGAGTCTGGCACAAGTGATGACACGATCATCCTGCTCCTGGTATTCAGGCGGCAGATCCTTCACCGTGATTTCCTTGGCCGGAACCGTAAGAATCAACCGCTCCACCAGATTAGCCAGCTCGCGCACGTTTCCCGACCAGTGATGGCGATAGAAAAACTCTCGCATGCAGGAGCTAAACGTCTTGGAGAGCTTGTATTTTCCGTTTAAATGGCTGAGGAAGTATTGGACCATTGGCAAAATATCCTCTTTGCGCTCGCGCAGTGCCGGAATCAGAATCGGGATGACATTCAAGCGATAGTACAAATCCTCGCGAAATGTGCCCAGTCTGACCATCTGCTTCAGGTCGCGGTTGGTCGCAGCGATCAGTCGGACATCCACCTGCTTCGACTTTGTTGCGCCGATTCGTTGTATCTGCTTTTCCTGCAGGACACGCAAGAGCTTTACCTGCAAGGACATCGGAAGCTCTCCCACCTCATCGAGAAACAGCACACCCTGGTCTGCCTGCTCAAAGATCCCCTGCTTTCCCGATCTGCTGGCACCGGTAAACGAACCCGGCTCATAGCCGAACAGCTCCGACTCCAGCAAGTCATGTGGGATTGCCCCACAGTTGATCTTCACGAATTCCCCCTTGTCCTTGCGCTGGCTCGCCTGATAGATGCTGCGAGCCAATACGTCTTTGCCCACACCTGTCTCGCCCAGTATGAGGACTGTGGCATCTACATCGGCGATCCGCTCCGCCATTTCGTAAATATCCGCCATTTTTTTGCTTTCCACGATCACGCCGTAGTCCGGCCTCGCTTTTGTTTTCAGCTCTTTCAGCTCTTTTTTGTACACGTCGTTCTCCTCCAGGGCGCGAATCAATTCCTGGTACAGCTGATTCTGCTTGGACAAGTCCCTGACATAGGTCACGACTTTTTCGATTTGCCCTGCATCATTAAACACCGGGATCGCGGTTTTCAACGTATTTTGTTTGGCATGCATGCTTTGCGGAGCAGTACGGACGGCCTTGCCTTCCGCCAGCACGCGAAATGTCAGCGTTTCTTGCAGAATGCCCTGCTCCATCAGTTCCTTCACGTTTTTTCCGATAAAAGCCTCCTCGGGCATCCCCGTGAACCGTCTGATTGCGCGATTGGTCCGTAGGGTCATGCCATCCGGGTTGGTGATGTAAATAATATCCTCAGAGCTGTCCATGATCGCGTCCAGCTCGCGCTCCAATTCCTTTTCCCGCTGCAGAAGCGAATAAATATGCCCTCCGTCCGTGCAAACCCAGACGGTCATGCCATTTTGGACATCCGTGCTGCTTCGCGTTAGCAAAAACGACCGATCCTTGTACCTGCCATATCGCTGAGTCTCGTTCCACGCTTCCCAGCCCTCGAACAACTCTCCCAATCGAAGTCCGTTGATCCGTTCTCTTTCTTTCACTGGCAATAGCTCCTGAAAAGGCAGATTGCCCTTCAAAATCTCCTCATCTGGCCCTGTGACTACGACTGGAAACGGGATAACCTCCATCCAACCATGATCATGCATGTTGAAGACCCCCTTTTGCACACTCTTTGCCCTCCATGCGCGCTCGTCACGACAGAACGGGAAAAGGAGCCTTGTTTCAGGCTCCGAAAAAAGAAGCAACTTTCTCGGACAGTTCGGTTAATGACTATGCATCAACCGCTGCTGGTGATTGTTTGTACAGCTCTTCCATCGTTTTTCCTCTGGCTCGGGACAGTACCTCCATGCGTACGGCAAGCTGCTTCTTCAGGAACTGCTGCACGTCTGTCAAGCGAACACCCAATGCACTTGTTTCCAGCGCTGGATCGAGCCCTTGATACAGCTGACCAGCCATCGGCGCAAGCTCTGCCATTTTTTTGACGATTACGTCGTACACGTGCGGATGCTCACAGATCAAGCGCTGGAGAAGGAAGGTCCCGTACCCGATATGGCGCGCCTCGTCCGTCTTGATGTAGCCGACTCCCTCCATCAATCCCGGCATGATGCCTGTCTTGTTCAATCCTTCGTAAAATCCGAAGTATCCGGTCTCGGCAAGCACTCCCTCCACGAACATGTTGTAGACCGTCGAAGCCTCTGCTATGGCCTCAGGCGATTTGTCTGTCCGCAATCTGATCATTGCTTCCGGCAGCATCTCATGAAAGATCTGTTTGTAGACATCTCCATGAAAATGGGACAGGTCTTCCTTGATGCCGAGATTGTCTAGTACGAGTCGGAAAAACTCGGTATGCTTCGCTTCTTCGAACAGGAAGGTAGTGAGGAACATTTCTTCCTCCAGCCTGCCTTCCTCTGCGATCACCATGATCAAAGGGAGAAGGTCCAGCGTTACTGCCTCCTCGCCCCCGAGAAAACCGGAGATCCGACGAAGCGTCTCTTCTTTTTGCTGATCATTCATGTTGGCGAAATCCTCTTTATCCTGAGCAAAGCTGATATCCTGCGGGTTCCAGATTCCGAAACGCTTCGCTTTTTGATACAGCTGGTACGGCAACAGCTCCGTATTGATTCCACGCGCGCTGGTCGAGATAAAATGGTCTCTCACATGAATCCCTCCTGTTTTCAATAAGTGGTGTTGCTAACAGGTACTAGCCTTCAGAATACTGGTAGTAAAACGACGAATCGAATCCAAGACTGCAGCCGGCTGCTCCAGAGTCACCAAATGCCCGGCTCCATCTATCAGATCGAGTCTTGATCCTGCAATTCGTTGATGGAAATCCGTAGCGTAGGATGGCGGAATAAATCGATCCTGAACACCCCAGATCAAGAGCGTGGGAGCCTTGATCCGATGTATGCGGAACTTCAGTCCCTTATCCGGGATCTGCCACCATGTGATGAATGAGCTCATCCGTCGTACGTCTCCACACTGCCTCCGGAGAGAATCGATCCCATCAAATTGGGAGACGGCATCAGTCCGTAGGCATTGCTGTGGTGTTCGTTCACCCCTACAGCGTCGTAGCCGAGATCAACGGCAAATTCCAGCTCATCCAGATAGTCATGATACATCCGGTGCCCTTTGCGGGGATCATACAGCTCTTTAGGCGGCGTCACCCAGACGCTCGGGTAGCTTTGCTCGAAGTCTGCAGGCAATTCACGATAAGGCATCAGGTGAAATGCGACGAACTTCATCCCCAGTTCCCCCTTTCACTGCTTGGCTTTTCATCAGAGCCGCTGGAAAACAGATCGCAAGCTGCTCGACACCTGCGACACAGCCTGAGCGCCTTTGTCCATCAGGCCCGCCATCCAGAAGAAGCCGTGGATCATGCCTTCGTAGCAGGTGTATTCGACTGGGACCCCCGCCTGTCTGAGCTTGTCTGCGTACATCGCTCCTTCATCACGCAGCGGGTCGTATTCGGCCGTGATCACCAATGCAGGCGGCAAGCCAGCGAGATCTTCGTTCAGCAAGGGTGAGGCGAGCACGCTCTTCCTTTCTTCCTCATCGTTCAAATACTGTCGGAAAAACCACTGCATACTGTCGGCAGTGAGAAAATACCCCTCGCCATTTTCGCGATACGATTCTGTCTCACCACCAAGCTGAGTGGCGGGATAGATCAGTGCCTGGAACGAGATGGGCGGGCCACCCCGTTGTTTTGCCTGCTGCGCAACCACTGCAGCCAGATTTCCGCCGGCGCTGTCCCCTCCGATTGCAAGCTTTGTCCCATCGCCATTCAGGGAAGAGGCATGCTGTGCAGCCCACTCTACAGCGGCATAACAGTCCTCTACCGGAACAGGAAACTTGTGCTCCGGTGCGAGCCTGTAATCGACAGAGATGACCAGACATTCCGACTCATGGGCTATATTTCGGCAAAGTGTATCGACCGTCTCCAGATTGCCGATCACCCAGCCTCCACCGTGAAAATAGACGAACACAGGAAAGGGACCAAGCCCATTCGGCGTATAGAGCCGGACACCGATTTCCCCGCCATCGACAGGGATCATCCGATTTTCAATCTTCGCAATCTCTTTTGGGATACCCGCCAATTTTCCCAAATCTGCTGTACGCTCTCTGTTTTCCTCGGGTGTCATGGAACTGGTAGGTGGTGCACCCGCCGCTTCATTCATATCCAGAAATGCTTTTGCTTGGGGATCTAATGGCATCGAAGCATCCTCCTTTTCTCCCTTTTGCTGATTACGTATCGTTAGCGAATAGCTTCTTCCTCTTGTGGCAGCCCTGCCACTTCGTTGGTTACTTTCGTAATGACCGGAGCCGGGATGCGGAACATCATCGCGGTCGGATCGCTTTGCACGAGCGGTACAATGTGTGCCAGACTGGCCGGGTCCAGTTGGTACTCAGCAAATGTCGAAGGCAGCCCAACCTGATCACGCAGCTCGCGAATGTAGGAGACTACCTGTTCCAGACACTCTTCCGGCGACTGGATTCCAGGCACCAACCCCAGCACCTCCGCAAAGCTGCGAACTTTTTGCAGGTAGAGTCCAGGCAAGGATTCCATCACATTCGGCAGCAGGACAGCATTGGCCAAACCGTGCGGAATGCCGAATTTGCCGCCGAAAGCGTGCGCCATGTTGTGCACCGGGATGGCAGATACCGTAAGGCCAAAGGAGGTAATGGCCATCATGCTCGCCATCAGCATGTTCGATCGGGCCTGTAGGTCTGTACCCTTGTGAACGGCTGTTGGCAGGCTTTCGGCGATCATCCGAGCGGACTGCAAAGCAAATGAATCGCTCATCGGATTGGCACGAGGGGAGAAGTACCCTTCCACTGCGTGTGTCAAAGCATCGAAGCCCGTAAATGCTGTGATTTTTGGAGGCAGTCCCACGGTAAGATCAGGGTCGAGAATGGCAATATCCGCCACGATGAAGGGATTCATCAGGTTTGTCTTGATGTTCAAACGCTCATTGTATACGACAGCCATCGGGGAAACCTCAGCACCTGTCCCTGCAGTAGTGGGCACAGCAATGTGGGGAATGCGGATCGGCTGAGCCTGTGGCCACAGCTCTCGGGTCGTTCCGTTCAGCAAATCGCGCACATCATCGTGCTGTTTATGCAAAAGCCACTTGGTCGCTTTGCATGCATCAAGCACGCTGCCGCCCCCGACGGAAACCAGAGAGTCTGCATTGCACTCCTTTACAAAGCGTGCGGCCTGGTTTACGTTCTCACCCTTGGCATCCTGCTCGATCTCATCAAAAACGCCAACTAGCTGGATGGGTCCAGGCATCAGTCGGAACAGCTCGGTGATTTTTTCCGTAAGTCCTGCCCGATTCAATCCCTGATCGGTAAACAACACTACCCTTTTTGCTCCGAGGCCCTGCAGGAGCTCGGGCAAGAGCGTTCGTGAGCCCGCCCCGCTGTAGACCTCTGTTCGCAGCCCAAATCTCGATAAAGTTGTCGTCATACTGGCATTCCTCCCATCTCTCGTCCGCGTATTTTTAAAAGAGTGAGCTAGCCCACGGTCGCTGGCGAAGTTCAGGTGTCAAGGAAACATGGACATGCTTGACCTGACTGTATTCATCCAGTGATTGACGTCCCAGCTCACGGCCAAATCCGCTCTGCTTGTATCCGCCAAACGGAGCATCGGGGCGAATCGCATGCCAGTCATTGATCCAGACCGTCCCTGCTTTTAATTCGCGGCTGATCTTCAAGGCCTGGTTCACATCGCCGCTCCAGACACCCGCCGCCAGACCGTAGATCGTATCATTGGCGATCTCTATCGCTTCCTCCACGCTGGAATAGCGAATCACGGATGCTACAGGACCAAAAATCTCTTCTTGGGCGATCTTCATGTCATTGCGAACATCAGCAAAGATCGTCGGCTCCACGTAATGCCCTTTATCAAGCCCGCTGTCGGTTATTCGTTTGCCTCCGTATACCAGTCTGGCTCCTTCGTCCAGGCCGGATTGGATATAGCCTAGCACCGTATCGAGCTGCTGGTTGGAGACGAGCGGCCCCATGCCGGTAGAGGGATCGAGTGTGTTGCCGATTTTTATTTTCGCAGCCATCTGGCTCATGCCTTCCAACACTTGATCGTATATCGAATCGTGCACGAGGATTCGCGTTCCTGATTGACATACTTGACCTGTGTGAAGGCAGAAGCCGTAGAGCAATCCGGGTATCGTCAACTCCAGATCGGCATCAGGCAGCACGATAGCCGGAGATTTTCCTCCCAGCTCTAAAGTGACCCGCTTGACCGTACCAGACGCAAGCTCCATGATTCGCTGCCCTACTTCCGTGGAGCCCGTAAAGGCAACTTTGTCTACACGCGGATCTTTTACCAGCGCCTCGCCAATACTGGCGCCCGGTCCTGCCACCACATTGAAAACGCCAGGCGGAATCCCTGCCTCTGTCGCGAGCTGCGCCAGCTTTAGTGTCGACAATGGCGTGTACGTAGCTGGCTTCACGACAACCGAGTTGCCCATAGCCAAGGCAGGTGCCAGCTTCCACATCGCGAGAATCATCGGGAAGTTCCAAGGCGTAATCCCGGCCACCACGCCAAGCGGTTCCCGCCATACCTGGTTGTTGCTCGGAGCTCCTATTCCCGTTCCCAGATGGTTGACATAGCTGTACTCCAGCGCAAAGGCTGCGGTCTGCTGCATGACAAACGCACTGCCCATGATGTCCATGCTGCTGACGCGGCGAATCGTCGCTCCTGAGCTGATCACCTCCAGATATCCCAGCTCTTGCGCATTCTCCACTATCTTGCGAGCAAACTGGTTCAATACGGCTGCTCGCTCCTGTGGCGTCCTGCGCGACCAAACACCCGAATCAAAGGTCTGCCTTGCAGCAGCGATAGCGGCGTCCACATCACTGCTCCCGGCTTTGGCCACTCTTGCTACCCGTTCTCCATTTGCCGGATTGAACACATCGAAGGTCTCCCCACTTCTTGCGGGGGTCCATTCACCGTTTATGTACAGTTGAAAATCCAATGCTTGCTGTGTGTTTGCTGCCATACAATCCTTCCTCCCTTCTTATTGTCGAATTATTCCGAATTCAATTCCTTTACGTCTGGATAAGCCGTTTGATAAAATGAAAGCGCTACAAATATGATTATATGGAAGAAACAGACGCGGATATATCCCCTAAAATACAGGTGTAGAACGACCCCTAATATGGAGGGAGGCAGGTACTCCATGGTCAGTCCAGCTGTAAAAGCATATATCCAAAAAATTGAATCGACGCCCTATCATGAAGAAAAACTGGTTCTTACTGTGCGCGGTTTTCTTGATGTGTTTCCCTTTATGGGGGCTGTCCTCTACAACTATTCGATGCTCAGTCATGTAGGAGAAGGCATCCTATGGGCCAATCAAGAGGGACTGACTTCCATTCGTGAGCTGCGGGAGGATATACGCAACATTCCGCCCATTCACGCGGCCATTCGCGAGAAAAAAACCCTCCTTCTCAAAACCGAACAAATTCGGCAAATACCTGCCAAGCACGTGCATGGTGCCTCCTATGCCATCGTCGTCCCGATCTACAATGGCAACAACGTTCTTGGATGGGCGGGAACCTCCGGCCATCCGGAGGGCTGCGATGGGATCAATAGCCATCTTGTAGCCGATATCGCGTATTATGGTCAGCAGGTGGCAAAAGCTTTAACCCATGATCATTCAACGCCAAAAAACCCCAAGCTGAGCAAACGGGAAATCGAAGTCCTCCAGCGACTGTCCTGGGGAGAGAGCATCAAAGAAATGGCTGATAAAATGGGCATCAGAGAATTTACCGTTCAGGACTATATCAAATCTGCGCTGAAAAAACTGCAGGTAAATAATCGAACACAAGGCGTGGCCGAAGCACTTCGGCAGCGAATTATCCTTTGAGCTATAGACAAAAAGGAACAACCAGATCCCCGGCAGCACAGGGGCTGATCGTTCCTTTTTTTCCTTACTCTCTGATTTCCACGATATTACGTGGTGCCCTACGGCTAGACTGAATATCGCGTATTTCCGCATCTGTCAAATTTCGACCGATGAAAATCAGCGATGAGGTGCGATTGTTGAAGTCAAAGTTTCCGAGATTGGCGATTTCACGATCACCACGAAATACGCGAAATGCTCCTTGATACGATGTCTGGGAGAACAGAACCAAGGTTACATTCGCACTATCGCCTCTTCGCGAACGAAAACTGGAAAGATCGTTGTTAAAACGAATCGCATTCATGTTTCGGATGGCAACGCCACGTCTGCGAAACTGAATACGTCTGTCATCAAAGTTTCTATCTGCAAATAATGTTAATCTTGGCATACTTGCTCACTCCTTCCTTCTTTCTTGCTTGCAGCATATGAAAGTCAGGAGGGACCCGTGTGGACAGGTGTTGCATGATAGAGAACTATTTTATGAGAATCGCTATTATTCTACGTTAGAAAACTTGGCTACGCCAAGCTTTTGGCGGAGCCTTAGTTGCACTTATACTATCTTCCGCTAATCTTTTT
>NZ_JAFLPN010000106.1:0-1085 GCF_029870785.1 Brevibacillus sp. AY1 | reverse complement strand
ACTACTCAGTTGCACCACCATTGACAAAGTGCAAGCCCTCACATCAATAAATCGTGTATCGGTTTTTGTAGTCGACGATTCTATGTTTGAACGCAACCGTAGTAAGGCTGTCGAGATGCTGTCTCGATTCAAAGATCATGCGACAGGTTGCTATTACAAAGGCTTTCGCATGCTCACGCTGGGATGGTCAGACGGTCACACGTTTATTCCGGTAGATTTTTCTTTACTCGCTTCTCTAAAATCTCAAATCAACGGAATGATGGAGGGAATCGACAAGCGAACGTCGGGCTATAAGCGTCGATTAGAAGCGCTGTTGCCTGCCCCGGAAGTCATTCCTGCCATGATTGATCGAGCTATTCAATCAGGTATGAGCGCCTCTTACGTGCTTATGGACAGTTGGTTTACGCACGCCCCCTTAATTCAATCGGTTCGTGCGCGAGATTTGGACGTAATCGGAATGGTCAAAGCAGACAACAAACGCTACCTTGTTGGTCAACATCGCCTGTCGTTACAGGAACTTTATTTCGCGGCAACACCTATACAAGGAAAAAAGAAAGGCATACTGCGTTCCATTCACACAGAATTGTCTCCGGGTATTCCTGTCATCATGGTGTTCGTGCGCCACCGCTCAAACAAAAAGGAATGGCTCGCTATATTGAGTACGGATTGCTCACTAACGGAAGAAGAGATTATCAAAATCTACAGTATCCGCTGGGATATTGAGGTTTTCTTTAAGTGTGCCAAATCACTATTGCGGTTACAAAAAGAGTTCCAGGGCAGATCATATGATCTGCTGATCAGTCATACAACGATTGTCTTCTCTCGTTACATTCTGCTGGCATGGCAGCATAGGCAAAGCACCGATCAACGCACACTGGGCGGGTTATTCCATCTTCTATGCGATGAAGTAAGCCAACTTGATTGGGCAGTTGCTTTAAAGCAACTCATTGATCTCATCGAGGACATTGCTCAAAAGGCAAACAAGAAGATCACAAAACTGATTAAAACGCAACTCCAACAATGGATCATGGGTTTACCCAGCTATATCAGGGTTACCTACCTAATTTGAGCTGCGAAAGTTGAGT
>NZ_JAFLPN010000105.1:0-1147 GCF_029870785.1 Brevibacillus sp. AY1 | reverse complement strand
AAGATTAGCGGAAGATAGTATAAGTGCAACTAAGGCTCCGCCAAAAGCTTGGCGTAGCCAAGTTTTCTAATTTTCTGCTAAGCAATGCAATGTTTCACATAAAAGCAGAGAGGATTTTTTTCACTTTGCGCCGATTCTTCACGGTGCGTTTTTTGTTTATGATCTTGTTGCGCTTCGAACGAAATTTGCTAGTGGTATTCCCTGAGTGAATGATGTGTACGTAGTTTCGTCGGCGCAATTTTTCATGGCGCAGGCGTATGACAGCAGGGTGTCCCCCGCGAAGCCGATACCGTTTCCCCTTTTTATAGTCTTTTACTTTATAGATTAGTGTATAAAATGCCGGTGACTTTGCATACATCGGGGCAATTCGTCTCTTTTTCGAGTCGTACATATAGCCGTGCTGATTGATAATGGCTGAAGTTCCTTTTCGAATGCGATGTTTCTTCAACTGGTGGATATAGCTTCTGCGATACAAGTCATCTGAATCCAAACGCACCAAATACAAATAACGGTATCCTTTTAGACGCTTCATAATGCTTTTTTGATAGGAGCTTTTTGGAACGAATCGAATATTTTTAGGGAGTTTACTGTATTTACGCAGCTGTCTATTTATTTTCTTTCGGGTCCGGTCCTCATATTCTACGAGTGCAACAAAATCCTGGTTGGTCTGCCTTTGCAAGCTCCTCCGCGTATACTTCATAAATATTTTCATGCGTTTTTTAATCCAACGCGTTGAGAATCTCTTCTTGCGGTTGTGATTTAATTTTTTTGAGTTAAAAGCGATCCCAACAATGATTTTCTTGCGTTTTCCCATGCAGCACGCACTCCTTAACCATGCAGAGTCGTCATAACTATTACATGGTATTGGAGTTTGTCAGGTCTTGCTGTAGTCGAATACCACTTCAGGATAGCCACACAGGTCCATTCTTTACGACAGATGACATCGGCTTAATTGCCTTCTATTATGGCTCGAAAGCGCAAGAATTTTATGAGAACAATAGTTTAGAAAAAAGATGAGAATTTCTATTGCAATGAATAAAAATATGTGCTAGATTAAAAGTCCAAGCAGTTACGGGCCTATAGCTCAGTTGGTTAGAGCGCACGCCTGATAAGCGTGAGGTCGGCTGTTCGAGTCAGCCTAGGCCCA
>NZ_JAFLPN010000104.1:0-1172 GCF_029870785.1 Brevibacillus sp. AY1 | reverse complement strand
ATGATGCTTAAAAAATTTATGAATGAAGCTGTTCGTCTTGTCCAGGAATGGTTTGAAAAGAAACTCAAGGTAACACCAGGAATCATAGCCGGATTGCATACATTTGGATCTCGGCTAAATTTCAATCCGCATGTTCATATGTTAGTGACGATGGGCGGAATGAAGAGTAATGGAGAATGGAAAACATACGATTATATTCCATTTGAAATGTTACGAAAACAATGGCAGACCGTAGTTCTTAAGCTAATACGTCAGTCGTTGAACCGACTAGAGTTAAAGCAAGTACAGCCGTTACTTCAAAAAGCCTATTCCGCCAATGGAGAAGGCTTCTATGTGCATGCTCCAAAACAGAAGGGCAATGTTCGAGTTCAAATTGGTTATATCGGAAGATATTTTCGTCGCCCAGCCATTGGTCTAAATCGAATTGAGCAATACGATGGGAAAACCGTGACTTTTCGATATCACGACAAAACAAGTGGGGAAGAAAAACGAGAGACTTTAAGTGTAGAAGAATTTATAGGTCGTCTTATTACCCATATTCCAGATGAGCAGTTTAAGATGATTCGTCATTTTGGAGTTTATGCAAG
The DNA here is from genome assembly GCF_029870785.1 of Brevibacillus sp. AY1. Lineage (NCBI taxonomy): Bacteria > Bacillati > Bacillota > Bacilli > Caryophanales > Paenibacillaceae > Brevibacillus > Brevibacillus sp. AY1. Next base: position 585 of record NZ_JAFLPN010000104.1, on the reverse strand, counting down.
AAGAAGTAAGAAGATATGCAAGCAAAAGATTAGTATCTGGCAGCAAGAGATGCGTAGAAAGATCGTCCAAATCAAACGATTCCTCACTCGAAGAACATGGAAGCAGAGAATAAAGGAACAAACGGGAAAAGACCCACTCGTTTGCCCAGAATGTGAGTGTTACTATGAATACAAGGGAGAAGTCTGTCTTAAAGATGGACAACTTGTTATTAAGCATGCTCTTTGTCATCAAACACGAGCGTGTCTGGAAGGGATGATCGAAGATCTCACAGGTGTCAAAAAACAAGAAAGCAAAGAAAAACCAAAAAGCTCTGTTGGAAAGTTTCCGAAGGAAACAAGAAAAGAACGAAGTCGTCAAATATGTCTGTTTGGAGTGTCATGAAATAGAGGAAATCCCATTGAGTGTAGTTCGTGATTTTGATGCAATGGATGATGGTGATCCGTCTGTGCCGCCTCAATTTGGTTGTGAGCATTGCGGTAATCCCATGTACCCTGAGTACTACAAAGGATTGCATGGATACGAGTACAAACTTTCGGATATCCTCTAACGCAAAAAGGCCCAGAGCTTCGCTCTGGGTTTTCTTA
>NZ_JAFLPN010000103.1:0-1324 GCF_029870785.1 Brevibacillus sp. AY1 | reverse complement strand
TGTTGTTTTTGAAGGCAGAAAGCAAAACGAAACTGGAGGAATTGGCGATGAGCGAACCGACGATTCGTAAGGCGATCAATGTATTGGAGTTTTTGAATCAGGATAAAGAAGCCCGTAAATTGTATGAGATGCGGGAAATGGCATTGAAGGATGAGGCAAACATGATTCAAGGTGCAAAGGAAGAAGGCAAAGCTGAGGTGGCTAGAAAAATGCTTGCCAAAGGAATGGATGTTTCCTTAATCGTTGAATTGACGGGACTTTCTGTAGAAGAAATCGAAAAATTGAAGCAGCAGATTCACTAAACATAATCAGTAGCTTTCACAATCAGCTCTGTGTCCTATCAATGGATACAGGGTCTTTTTTGCATTCAAAAATAGTCAAAGGAGTTGTTGAACATGCTATTCCCAAACCTACCGACCAAAACACTAGGAGCCCCCTGTGTCAGAATAGTTGTCGTACCCCTCTAAAGAACGTATAGTGAGGAAAACGAGGACGAGGTGGGAGACAATGAACCAAGTGAGCAAGGAGTTAAAGCAGAGCATTTTGCAACGGATGATGCCGCCCAGCAATGAGCCTGTCAGCCAGATCGCTAGAGAGAGCGGACTATCGGAAACAACGCTATACAAATGGAAAAAGGCGGCCACAGCACAAGGAAAGATCATGCCTGATGGTACGCAGCCTGCCGAGAGATGGAGCACAAGAGATAAATTTGCCATCGTGGTGGAAACCGCTGCGCTAAGTGAAATCGAACTGTCGGAATACTGTCGCGCTAAAGGGCTATTCGTCGAACAAGTAGAGGCTTGGCGTGATGCCTGCATGCAAGCCAATGGCGGGATAGCCGAGCAAGCGAGCAAGCTCCAAAAGGATCTCCGTACAAAGGAGCAAGAGGTAAAAACCCTAAGCCGTGAGCTGCAGCGCAAAGAAGCGGCGCTCGCGGAAACGGCCGCGCTACTGGTGTTACGAAAAAAGGCCCAAGCGATCTGGGGGGACCAAGGGGACGAATGATCAGTGCCTCAGATCGTCAATTAGCCATATCACTGATTCAAGAAGCGGTCGAAGCCGGAGCAAGAGAGCGGCTAGCCTGTAAAGAGCTTGGACTGACTCAGCGCACCCTGCAACGTTGGCGACAGTATGGTGCGCGTGAAGATGGGCGTCCAAATGCGAAACGGCCTGAGCCCGCCCACAAGCTCAGCGAGGATGAAGAGCAACAGATTCTGGACGTCATTCATCAACCGGAATTTCAGAGTTTGCTCCGAGTCAAATCGTTCCCGCGCTGGCCGATCAGGGGACGTATATCGCTTCCGAATCGAGCTTTTATCGCGTG
>NZ_JAFLPN010000101.1:0-1434 GCF_029870785.1 Brevibacillus sp. AY1 | reverse complement strand
CAACTTCCAACGGAAGGCTTCACGCAGAAAGATAGTGCGGAACACGAAGGATATGCGGGAGCGCACATTCCTGCGAGGATAACTGAAACGGATAACACCAACACAGACTTGCCGAAGGATGGATTGCTCGAGAAAATTGTGAGCAGGAACAATCTGAACGAAGCGTTCAAGAGAGTCAAAGCGAACAAAGGCTCCCACGGAATTGATGGGATGGGAGTGGATGAACTTCTACAACATCTCAAAGAGAATGGGGAGACACTCAGGCAATCAATCCTGGACGGGAAATACCGTCCGAACCCCGTTCGGAGGGTAGAAATCCCCAAAGAGAATGGAAAGAAAAGAAACCTGGGAATCCCGACGGTTGTTGATCGAGTCATCCAACAAGCCATAGCGCAAGTGCTTACGCCGATCTATGAGAAAGAGTTCTCCGAGAATAGTTTCGGCTTCCGCCCCAAACGAAGCGCACATGATGCAATCAGAAGAAGTCAGGCGAACATACAAGAAGGGTACAAATACGTGGTGGATATGGACTTGGAGAAATACTTCGACACCGTGAATCAAAGTAAACTCGTCGAGGTATTATCGAGAACCATCAAGGACGGGCGGGTCATCTCACTCATACACAAGTACCTAAAAGCTGGCGTCATCGTGAAGCATAAGTTTGAAGAAACGGAAGTCGGTGTACCGCAAGGGGGCAATCTGAGTCCAATACTTAGCAATATCATGCTGAACGAATTGGACACAGAACTGGAAAACAGAGGTCATAGGTTCGTCCGCTATGCGGACGATCTGCTCATCTTCTGCAAGAGCAGAAAAAGTGCTGAGCGAGCGCTGAGGAACATCCTCCCCTTTATCGAGAAGAAACTCTTCCTCAAAGTAAATCGGGAGAAGACGGTCGTGGATGAGGCGAGGAAGGTCAAATTTCTTGGTTTCTCATTTTACTCCCTCAAGGGGCAGACGAGAGTCAGAATCCATCCGAAATCCATCGTGAAGATGAAAACCAAGGTTAAGGAGTTGACCGCAAGAAGCAACGGAGTAGGAAACGAAGACAGAGCCGTGAAGCTCAGACGATATATCATGGGCTGGGTGAACTATTTCAAAATTGCCGACATGAAGAAACTGCTCCAAACCACGGATGAATGGATGCGAAGGCGAATTCGCATGATCTACTGGAAGCAATGGAAACGGATAAGGACAAGGTTTAAAATGCTGAAATTATTCGGAGTCCAAGACCAGAAGGCATGGGAATACGCAAACACAAGAAAGAGCTACTGGAGAACCTCCAATAGTCCCATCCTCGCCCAATCCCTCGGAAACAACACGATCAAAGGACTCGGTTTCATATTCTTTTCAGATTATTATCGACAAGTCACTGCGTAAACTTAGGAACCGCCGTATACCGAACGGTACGTACGGTGGTGTGGGAGGTCGGCT
>NZ_JAFLPN010000010.1:0-130397 GCF_029870785.1 Brevibacillus sp. AY1 | reverse complement strand
GGGTGGATTGATTTTTGCCATGGTGGTCAATTTTTTGATGAGCACGGTGGTCAACATTTTGATTGACATTCACAAATGTGACTCCATAAAAGTACTGGAGGGCGTAAATTAGGTCATTGAGTGAACGGTGAGCATATAAATCTGTGTATGTTTTCGATGTGTAGTCGTAGTTTATCCAGTTTATTATTTGGGTTGCTTTTGCTCCCAGACAGGAAGGAAATACGCCCGCTTCGATTTTCTCGAATAGCTCAAGGTTATAAAATCTCTGCGTATGTATGTTCTTATATTTTTGGCTCATCTGCTCTCGTATAAAGGTTAACTTCATTTCAATCAGCTCCTTAAAATTTTTGTATGCTTATCATATACTGGTTTTTCGTGATGTCAAACTTGCCATCCTCATCAATTAGAACTTGTCGTATGTAAATTCGGAAAACTCAACGAGTAGTTGCAAATCTTCGCAAGTCAATTCTTCTGGCTGAATAAATGGGCAACGCTCTAAACTAATTCTTAAATCATTAATCGTTCTGTCTCGGAACAGTCCCGTCTCCCCTTTGGTGCATTTAATCCAGGTTAGGGCTTGACCTATGTTTGGATGATATTTTGAGCCGAGGTTCCGCTCTAAATAGGTTGCAATGAATAAATAAGAGTAACTGTCCAACATAGAGTAGATGTTCTCTAAATACTCGAGGCGAATGGCACCTGACGGAAAAATTTGCGAGTATTTTTTGTTTTTTTCGTGAGCGTTCATATGGGTTTGCATGTTCTATTTCACCTCGGCATTGATTTGCATATAGGTGGTTTCATTTAACACAGTGAAGTGGGTATTTTCTTCGATTACAGCAAGTATCTGGTTGTACAGTTCTTGGTTGTTACGTTCCATACGTCTGGATAACGTAATTCGGACAATTCCATCCAGCAATCGGGATATGCCGATTCGTATTCCCCTAGATACATAAAGGCTATATCCATTTTGATGCGCTGTTGGTTCTCCGTTAGTAATTAATGTGAAGAACTTCATTATGGAGTCAAAGTCTGCTGTAGAGTAAAAGACTTTTTTGCTAATCATTTGGGTGTCCCTCCTTGTTCTCGTTTTGTTCGTATTATAGTTATATATCAGAAAAACGAAATGTCAAATTTTCTGTGAAATGAGTGAAGAATGAGTGATGAATGGACGATGATGGGATTGTTCAGTAAGGGGATTAACCGTCATTTTCTAACGGCGTTAGAATCTGGCGACATATAGTATAGAATAATATTACGTCGCAAGACGATGGATCTCTTTTGAAGAAGCTAGTAGGGGTACATACATTAAAAGGCTTTCTCGGTAAAAAGGGTTTGGGGGTGGAAGGTAGATAGACATTTTGCGGGGGATTAAAAATGGTTCTGAGGATGGGTGGTCTTATTTTATCGAGGAAAAGACGGAGCTTCTGGTCACGCTGACAGCATAATTATTGGGCGGTCGCCCTGGTTCTTGGCAAAATGGTTGGATGTACTGGAGACTGATATTATAAAGCACCTCACCTCTATTTTTTGATGAGGACCCAGCCTAAACAACTTCTTTTAAAAAGATACATTCCGTGGAATGTAGGATCCAAATAAAGAAGTGCAGTTTTGATGTTGAAGCGTAATATTATTATATATTATATGTCAGCAAACTTTGACGTTAAAGCCAATTGCTAGACATTGACGGTTATTGAAGTCAGGGGACAATAGCCATAATGAGCAAAATTTAACGGTTGATAAATCAATAGTGAAAGATTGACGATTAACTAAACAGAGTTACCTGATATTTCTGTAAAATAGAAACATCGACTATACTTACGTATCCAAACGAAAAAGGAGCGTAAGTATGATGGAATTGGAGAAAAAGGCAAATTTTCGATACGGAAAGCAGACTCAAATGCTCGTAAAACGAGGAGAATTGTGGCGAGCGGATATATCGGGGCTGGATGCTTTTAACAGAAAGGAAGTCATTCTCCTCATTTTGCAGAACGATATGGGTAATCGCTTCTCGCCCACTTCAATTGCTGTCTTATCAGCAACTGAGGATCAGGAGGATGACCAATATATCGAAACAGTTTACCGCAAAACAAGTTATGGCTTTTTGAAAATCCGTTTAGATGTATGCCAGCTAACGACTTTTGATAAAAGGGGAAGATTAATCGAACGGCTGGGCAGAGTGAACGACAGGATTTTGGGGAATATAGAGAGGAAGTATTCGATGTTATTGAAAGGAGCATAACGTATTTGTACATAAGAACCGCTTTTATTTTCAGAAGGCGGTTCTTTAAATTTTTTGATAAAAGGTATTGACAATCGAATTCTAGCCCATATATAATCACTAACACAGCTAGCAAAATCTTAGCTGAAAGAATCCAATAAGGGGTGTGGTTCATTAGCCAGCGATAATAATAAACAAAACTATTAATTTAAAACCAAGTAATTTTAGTGCCTGTAATGGGTGCTGTAATGCTAAGTGCTTTCAAATGGAAAGATTGGCTAGGGTTATTTTAACTCTGCTGGTTATCCAAATAGGAGGCACCAATCAACTTACAACTAAAATGCTGTTGATTACTGACTTCTCAACGGGATAAAAATGTGTCCGTTAGGAAGTAAGATTCTGGCTTAGTAAAGGGCAGAGTATGTCCAGCTCTAAGCAACAGCAATCCTCTTGTAAGTGGATCGAAGCTTTACAGGTACTAAAATTCCTTGGTTTTTTTGCTATTTTAAGGAGTTCTGGTACCACTGCCAGACTCCTTTTTCTTTTGCTCAGTGGGTGTGACGACACCTGAAAAAACGTCGGTATAGTTGATAATGCCGTTATCGCCTATCAACACGACCTTACCTTTCCGAGTGTGTAGAAGGTCGTTTATGAAAACTCGGCGGTGTAGTTGATAATGCCGTTATTGCCTATCAACACGACCCTGCCTCGTCCTGTGGGTTGAGGTCGTCTCGCCAGCAGGGTAATTCAAAAAATGGAGGTAGTTCAAATGCGAACTAAAAATAACCAGAAAGTAATTGTAACGCCAAGCCATTTCATTAATACAGAATGCTTTTACATGTTCGTGTTCCTTGCAATCGAACTCGCCACGGAGATTTCATATCTATATCTGCCAAATAACTGCATCGTTTATATTAACGCCAATTTAAAATTCGTTGAATTTCTGCACCAGCACAACTTTGCAAAATATCTGCAGGAGCAGTTGAATAACCACTTTAATCGTAATGACTTTTACATAGTCAATCACGAACCTGACTACGACAAGAACGGAACAAGCATTGGATTTCATATAAAAATGCTGAAAGGAAACGAAATAAAACAGGCAGCAGAAATAACGTTTGACCTCGGTAGGTTTATCGAAAGGAATAATGCCTTTGATGAAGACGAAGAGGATTACCTGGATAGTGACGATTTTGAAAGTGAAGATGAAGAGGATTGTTTGGACACCAGCGATTATGAAATTGAAGAGGATGAAGCCGAAGAAGAGTACCAATACTACGAAACCAAATCATACAGGGTATTTTCATATGAAGAAATGGTCGCCAAAATGTTGGAAATAAGATTCAACCAAGAGTGATGGGGGTTCTCCCCCCATCAACCCAACTAAGCAATCAAATAAAAAAATGGAGGATGAAAATCATGTTGCAACAATTCAAAATATCACTGGAACAAAACGGAATTACATTATCTACACCATTACATAAAGTGAAGGAATATTTAAACATAACTCAAAACGAAATGACCGCTCAAGATACGATTAATTGTTTCCTAGAATTCTACAGCAAGATTAGAAGCCTAGACTTGTCCGATTCAGGAAGGAAACTGGTGGTTGAAATCGTTCTTGACCGATATAACCCGTTTGAATACGACAGAGCCGTATCTGATTTAATCGGAAAGGTCGAATACAAATATGAATGCGACATAAAAGTAATGACTCTGCTTGAACTTCTGCTCCTCGTCCAGTTCGCCCACATGTATCTTGGAGAAACCTCACATACTGGTGTCTGCCAAGAAAACGAAGCCGTAAAACTTATTAACTTCAATAAAACAGAGGTCTTTGTTTATCGGAACGTTGTTGACGACCTGTATTATGACGGGTACATCTTCGAAGGGAAATTTGAAGGGGATCGCTATAAGCAAGCCCAATTGTTGCTAAATAACGGATGGGTAAGTGAAGTTCGATTTATTGAAAACAATCAACTAGTGACATGTGAAAAATCTGAATCAGGCGATTTGAGGGTAAGCAAGGATTATTACAGTGGATACTATCCCGATAATTACTTCGCATTTTGGACGCACCTAGAGGTTGAAACGCTTTATGCCTTAAAGGATATGCAAACTTTGGCTGAGATTATGGATTACATAAGAGATTTGCCTCCAAGGGAGTATGAAGGCTTCGAGGTTCTAGATAACGATGGGAAAGAATTGCCCTATTAATAAGACGGCTTGATTTTCCAATACGGCGGAATGGCTTCACCGTCCATTCATGCTCAAATTGTTTCATAAATACCGCCAAAACACAGGGAACGTGATTGGAGGATAACAAAAAAATGAAAACCTAATCATTCTGGGAGAGATGCAAAATGAAGAAATTACTTGGAAGCCTTGAACTAAACCGAATTTATCAGCTTGACGTGAACATAGGAATGAAACTGATACCCGACAACAGTATTTCACTTATCCTTGCTGACCCGCCCTATAACATTGGCAAAAAGGGTAGCTATCTTGAAGCAAACAATAAGAAATTCCGTACCGTAAAGGAAGATTGGGATACCATAGACGATTTTGAATCCTTTACATATTCGTGGTTGGAAGAAAGTTTTCGTGTATTGAAGCCTGGTGGTTCTTTATTGACCTATGGAACGAAGCACAACATTTATATGACTGGTTGGTTCATCGAAAAAATCGGATTTCATATCCGTTCAGAATATACGTGGTACAAGACCAACGCGGCTCCTTGCTGGACAGGCAGAAATCCAACCGAAAGCACCGAGAACATTATATGGGCAAGCAAAGGAAACGGTTGGACGTACAATCTAAATTACGCAAAATCTTTAAATGACGGCAAGAATATCCGCAATGTGATAATGAAGAGTTTAACGCCTCCGAGGGAGAAAAAACAGGGCAAACACCCGACTCAAAAGCCATTGGAAGGCTTGACTGATATTTTGCTTAATCTGCACTCGAATGAGGGAGACATCGTTCTTGTTCCCTTTTGCGGGTCAGGAACTGAAGTCGTAGGAGCAGAACTTTTGCGCCGTCAGTGGATCTCGTTTGAGACTAATCCAGAATATATCGTCATCGCCAACAAGCGTTTGGATAATCTGTACATAGCTTGATAAGCACAAATTTACATAATTCTAGTCAAAATAAAAATCATTTTATCGGAGGTTAATCATGAGTAATCTAACAAGTTTAATACTCGATTTAGATATTGAATCGAATGAAGATAGAAACCAGAATTATCCACTTTGTATTAATATTTCGTTTCAAGAATTGAAAAACGAGGATATTAGAAAGGTCGTATCAAAGCTGAAATATTTCCATTATACCGAAAAAGAAAGTTTGCAAAATAGGATTGTTCTAAGGTTTTATGGCTATCAGCCAGAAGACGGCAAGGAATTGTTCGAAATTAAATTGATCAGGAAATGGGTTCAAAAGCTGTATCAACATATGCCCTATCTATTCTATTTCTTATCCGAGGATTTTGAGTGTGCAAGAAACATATTTTTATGCTTGGCTTCGGTAAATAACAAGGCATACATAGGTGAAAAAATCGCTATTGATTTTTTTGAAAAAGAAACAAAACCTTTGGTGAGACAGATTAGCCATAATGCAATTGCATTTGGACAGCAAGAAAATAGAGTTGGATTAGAAGAGCTTAAAGAAGTACTTAAACGAACCGTTACACCGTTTAAACTTTGAATTGCACGCTCCGCTAAATAATTCCTGTCATAAATAAACGAGCTAGTGTGTATACATAACATTTTGATTCGAATGGTTTCAGCTGTATAATTGAACGTCTGATTTTGATAAATGAAGGATTAGCACTGGTTTAAGTAATGGTACAACTTAGAGTTGTCATAAAAATGAATAACGAACAAGACGAGAGGGGAATGCGATATGCGTTGGGATAAAAATGGAAAACCATATACAATCAATATTCACTTAGGACAAGGAAATTTGCATGAAATTGTGGATGATTTGGCAAGACAAGTAGTTCATAAAAACGTGGACGATTTTAACAGCGGTAATCCTCGAGTGAAAAAAACATCCGTTTTGGGACGTGCAGTTTAACCTAATGGTTATTCCAATTTTCGCACTAATAGGATTCATATCATGAATAATCACATTGACATGCGGTAACAGTTCGTTATCCGTTTCACATAGAGAAAAGAGATTGTCAGCAGTCCCTTTGGTCGGTTCAATGCCAAAGGGATTTGCTTTTCTGTATAGAGGAGGAACACAACAATGAGACGAAATTTTTCTAACCAATCAGTAGATAGAAATCGCACAGCCATCTATGTACGTGTTAGTACTATGAAATCTAGCCAAAAAGACAGTCCAGAACATCAAGTTGGAGTGTGTCGAGAACGTGCTAAACAAGAAAATTTAGAAGTACAAGAGAATTTGATTTATGAAGACCGTGACACAGGTACGACGATTACTGACCGTCCAGCTATACAAAGGTTAATGAAGGACGCACAAAACGGTGCTTTCGATATTGTGATCTTTGCCTCACTTTCACGTTTCGCCCGCGATACTGGAGATGCATTGAATTTAAAACGAAAATTAGTTGATGCACTAGGAATAAGGCTGATATCCATTGATGAAGGCTATGATTCCAAAAAGGATGTAGATGAATTGAAATTTACGATTATTTCTGCTGTGAACCAAAAATTAAGCGAACAAATTAGCTACAGTTCCCGTCGTGGGAAAAGGCAATCCGCACTAAAAGGAAATTTTACAGGCAGTATTCCTCCGTTTGGCTATAAAAAGCAGTTGGTAAACGATAGAAAAATGCTTATCCCAGACGAAGATTCAAAATATATTGTTCAGAAGATTTTTCAACTTTATACGGCAAATAAAATGGGTGAAAAAGCGATTGTTGATTATCTGAATAAAAAGGGTATACCTTCACCCAAAAAAGGCAAGTGGGGAATTACAAGTATTCAGAGGATCTTGCAGAATGAAGCTTATATAGGAAGAAATGCGTTTGGTAAATATGAATCGGTAAAAGTTTTTACCAATGTAAACGACACAACGGAAAGAAAGAAAAAGCAAATACAAAAGGACCCATCAGAGTGGCAAAGAGCGCATGAACCTCAAACACATGAACCAATTATTGATGAAGAAACATTTATGAAAGCTCAAGAAATTCGTCTAGAACGTGGCGGTGGAGAGCGTGGAGGAGTTAGGAACCGAAAAAATGTATTTGCTAAAATGATTGTGTGCAAGCAATGTGGCTCAGCGATGGTCAGTATGAAAAGTAAAAACGGCAAGAATTTGGCTGACGGCAGGGAATATCGTTATCTGGTTTGTTCTAGGCGCAGAAGACAGGGAGATGCAGGTTGCACAAATAACTTTTGGCTTCCTTATTATTCGTTCCGAGACGACCTGCTTGAGGAACTGTCCAACCGATTACGGAGCATTACCTCGGCTGAACAATTACTGGAACGATTCAAAGATAACATACAGATTAATACCTATGATATTGAATCCGAGATTAAACGATTAGAAAAAAATATTGACGAAAACCGTAGATGCATCCTTGAATTACGGAAAGAAAAAATGCGTGGTGCATTTCGTGATGAGGAGCAGTATGAGTATGAGAAAAGGCATTACGAACAAGAAATTCAAGGATGGGAAAATAGGGTTCATAATTTGAAGCAGGGGCTTCAAAAAAAGGCGGATTTAACTCAATTATACGAAGAAGTAATGGACTCTTTAGACGAACTTTTAGATTTGGATTATGATAATTTTGATGAGTTGCACCTAACGCTGAAAAAACTGATTGCACGAATTGAAGTAAGTCAGGATAAGCAAATATATGTCATGACAACGTTTGGAATACAGTTGGATGAACTAAGCATAAATGGAATATCTGAAAAAACAATAGTGGGAGGCACAAAGTAGTGCCTCCCTGTTTTTGCTTTTCTATATGCAAATAATCGTAAGTGCAGACCTTTTCGTAAAAATTTAATTACAACATATCAGGTCTGCATTTACCTCAGTTCTTATTTATGGAATGGGGACTTTTGCTATCAGCTATATTAGGGTTAGAATGTTGATAAATCGTACTTTTGTAAGCAAGGAGTAGAACAGATGATCTATCAATTTAAAGTGGCATTAAAAGATATACACCCGACAATCTGGAGAAGATTCCGAGTAGATAGCTCAATTACTTTTCATCAATTGCATAAAACTATGCAGATTGTCATGGGGTGGGAAGGGTATCATCTCTATTTGTTTGATTTTGGGTCGTTCACGATTACCCGTCCAGATCCGACATTCCCATCTGGAAACACACCAGAGCTGAATGCACGAAGGGAAAAAATCGTTGACCATCTCACCAAAGAAGGACAGAAGGTGCTATATGTCTACGACTTTGGCGATGATTGGGGACACGAAATCATTTTGGAAAAAATTTTTCCTGACCAGCCTGAGGGACAGTATCCTGTATGTCTGGAAGGGGAACGGCATTGCCCGCCAGAAGATTGCGGTGGTATCTATGGTTATCAAAGGATTCTGGAGATTATAGCAACGAAGTCACATCCTGAATATAAAGATACGATTGCGTGGTTGAAAAAAGGGTTTGATCCCGAGTATTTTGACCTTGCAGGAGTAAATGAACAGCTTCTGCAAAAGGAAAAGCAACTAAATCCAAAAGAGCCTGAGGAAGTTGAAAAAACAAAAAAACCTATTAAGCTAACAACGGCGAAGCTGAAAAAACAATTGCAATCCCTTTCACAGCCAGATCTTATTCAATTGCTGGTTGATACCTTTAAGTTGAGCAAGCAAACCGAGCAATTTCTAACCATTCAGTTATTAGGTGAGGAAGCGATAGAGGCATTGTTTCCTGTCTATGAGAAAAAGGTGAAGGATGAGTTCTTTCCAGACCGAGGGTTCGGAAAACTGAGGTTAGCAGATGCAAAAAAGGCAATTGATGAGTTTGAAAAGATCACCCAAAGCCCAAAACATACATTGGAATTAAAGCTCTTTTACGTTGAAATGGGTGTGGAGTTTACGAATGCGTATGGTGATATTGATGCTCGGTTTTATGAAAGCATTTTGAAGTTGTTTGCCTCGGTCATTGAAATGGTGAATGGAGAGGATGGTTACGATTTATTTGAGGAGTTTGAAGAAAGAATCTCCGCTGTCGTTGAAAAAACGGAAGGAATCGGTTGGGGGTTCCACGAAAACATGCAGTATATTCATGAGGCGATAAGATGGTTATAGACGGTGTGTTTCAAAACACATCTCGAATGTCATGCAAAAATTAGGGGTCAAAGGTCGATCTCAAGCAGTAGTCGAACTCGTTCGACTTGGTGAACTAGAGATTTGAGCCCAGTCCACCCAGCCTCCCTTTTCTTCCCTTGGTCGGAAGGGAGGGTTTTTTGTTTTTATGGGAAAAAGCAATCCGAGAATGTGCATCCTTGGTGGCGTACTAAGTATTTTGATACGTACGGAACGCTGATCAAGGAATACGGCGTTGCAACAACATGTGTAATAAAAAAAGACTCTTAATAAAAGTCTCTTGGATTCGAATCACATTCGATTTTGAAAGGCTTAAACCAGTTTTTTAGGAACGTACGTGTTTCTAAGACGGTTATAGCAACATCTCCTTGTTGGATATCGAGGTATAAGCTATAGCCTGCATCAGATTTAGACTCAATTGGGATCAAGTTAATGAATTCGTTAAAATCTTTTACTACATCGGCGGCCAGATCCATTTGTGGTTTGGTTATATCTCTTACAATCATCAAAAACTGTCTCTTCAATAATACACCCCATTGTTTTTTATTCATTATACCACAGGGAGAAAGGGAAGGGAAAAATCAGTAAGCAATACATAGATCTTACTGAAATGAAGAAGACAAGTTTCGATGGGTTTATCCAAATCGTTAATGAAAAAAACCTTTAATATAAAAGGGTAAGTAAGCTCGATGAGTATCTGTGTCGAAAACCACATCAATCTTAATGACAACGGCAATTAAGAACAATCATTTTCTGTTTTCGGACATTAACTAGGGATTGTAAATTATTTTGTGTAAATGGGTTTTTAAGAAATAAAGAGTCACATCGAAGGCTTTATATGGAGGGGCGGGAGGGTCAAAGTAGTTTACTAATTCGACAATCACCCAAAAAATGATGAAGGTGATCAGTATGTATACCCATTTTTTACGAAGTGAATTGGAGCTTACGATAAATCCCCAACTAACTAGGAAGAGTGTCGACAAAACGATTGATTCAAAGTTGAGCACGGAAATCACTCCTTCACGCTTTATTACGCAAATGGAGAACATGGGTTACGGGATCGGTTTTACAAAACACGGGCTTTGCGAAAATCATGCTTTAAGAGAGAAACATAAAATCGTAACAAAGGCATAAATCAGCGACAGTCTAGGATTGGAAAATAAGGCCCTAAACTGCCGCCTATTGATAGAACGATCGTGACAGCTTGGTCAGGGTGTTCCGGGGCGGATCGGCGAGCGCAGTGAAGATGAGGCAGAGTGTGTCCTTCGCAACCAATTAAGCATCTCCTTAATTAAGGGTGTAATCAAATATAAGCGTCAATGCGGTCATCTCAAGCTGCTGCGAAAGGGCATTAAAGAAACGGAACGGAAGGAATTTGTGTAGGGGTATAACAAAAGAGAAAGTATGGGAAAGAAGGAAGATGCATGTGTTTCGTTGGTATCGACCAGTCCACCAAAATCGGATTTGGGCGTCATGATTTACCGCCTAATTTCAAATTTTCGGCCATTTGCTGCAAATGATGCTCCATATGGGTTAGATAATCGCTGACAAGCCATTGCAACGTCACGGTATCACCATTCGGCAAGATGCACACGGTGGTGCATTTTTCTTGGGGTATGGCAGAAATAATGCGAAGGATAGACTTATTCAAATAGATCCAAAACGGGATGATGCCTGTAATCGGTGCGAGTTGGTAATGCTGCAATCGTACCCACTGATTCTGGTCATATTTCTGAATGGAAAAAGGAGCTTCCTCCATTTGTGCATGTATGAACCGGGTTAGATTATGAATAGCAGAATCACACAAATGCCCCAATATTTCCTTGGATGACCACTTGTTTGGAGAGGGACGTGACGCCAAAGCTGTTTCCGAGAGCGCTTCCAGTTCCGGTGGTAACGCATCAATGATCTGTGACAAGCGAAATATCAATTCATTCATAAAGGCCACCCCCTAGCTAAGTAGTAAACATCATATCACGAGGCCGTTTATTCAAACAGATTAACCTGACGATGGATGCGATCGGTTTTTTCGAATCACCAACGCTCAGTTCGTTCAACCGTTTTTAAAAAAAGCAAGCTAGCAGTTTAGAAAAGGATGACTGAACAAAAAAACAGACCTTTAAACTTCGGTCTGTAATTGGAGAACGTTGTCCCAATGTCTGATTGATTTTTGTAGCTGATGGATCTCATTGCTGATAGCTCTTTGCACAATCTTTGAGTAATCTTTTTTCTGTTCCTGCAACAGCTGGTCTAGGTCATTCGTGTAGCCTTCGAGTCGTTGTTTCGCGAGTTCTGTACGTGACATAACGATTCCTTTCACCTGACCTAATCATTGGTTCCAGATGAACATCAAGAACCGATTCATCACTACTAAAAGGCCATAGATTAAGGCTAAACTTTGCTTTCCTGCAACGTAAAGCGCGAGAGCAGGGAGACCAAACACGATTATCTCCAAAAGCAGATGTACATAGGTAGACAGCTTCACTGACGCCCCTGGAGAACCTAACATGCCCCAAATGACCGCGAGCAGCAGCGGAGCGCCAATACCCAGTGTGACTTTTTTCAAAAGCGTACCACTCGATTGGAATCCCCAGTATCCAAGAGCAGTTAAAGCGCACCATTCCAGGATGAATCGAAGTAAAAGGTTTGCCGTTTGCAGCAATGTGTTTCCTCCTAAACGAGTCCTTGTATCGGAAGTGGATACAAATGGAAAGATCGATTGGTAAAATTACGAAGACAAGCAAAATTAAAGGTCAGTCTTATCGCATTCACCTGATCACCTCTACGACTTTAATACGTGTATAAAGGTAAATGGTTTACACGAACGAATTGGATTGAGCACCTTTCTTGGGCTGAGGAATAACATAAAAGGGAAAGTCCCTTTCTGAGCGTTTTCCTGGAGAGGTGAAAGAATGGGAAGTAAAAATGTTGGCGAGGATCTCGCGCTTGTTGGCGTTTGGTTAACGGTGATGGCGGATATATTTGCGGCAGTTGGAGCTACGGTCTTAGCAGAGCCTGCTGCAAACTCCGACTCCAACGGGAAGGCACAAAAGCAATTAGACGAAATGGTGGCGCAATTAAAGGAACAGAAGAAGATTCTACAAAAACAGCAGATACAATTTCAACTGATGCAAATGCAGATGGAATTGCGGGAACTGGAACAGCAAGTCAAGGAACGAAAAAAGTAGGGTGAAACCCGATTAGTAAGAGGGGATGAAGATGTCATCTTTTCAAGATGATGATGTGGCAGTCATAGCTCTATGGATTATAGCCATTGATGTTTTTATATTGGCCATCGATAAGACAACCAAGCTAAACAATAAACCGGAGACTTTGCCTGCCCCAGTCCCTTGTCCGCCCTGCAATCAATCTGACGACCAGCAATTTGACGAAATCCAAAAGCAGTTGGAGCTATTGAAAAATGGGCTTACTCAATTAAAACAGTTCTGCAAACCGGATGAGAAAGGCAAGTAAGCAGGGGTATTCGGCAATTTTGTAAAGGTACCAGCTCACCAAAATGCCACAGGGTATCAAAATCATAATAAATAGAACACTAGCAATCCAATTCTGGGGCTTTCCTTTGGCGAGAAGTTCTCGCGCTTTTTTGCGACAATCCGCTATCACAGTTCTAGACATAGGCTACAACGAAAATAGCAAAAAGCTTACGCAAAATAAAGAACGTAGATTTGGCTTTTATTCCTTGTAAGGTTGTTGTTGCTTATGACAAAGATCTCACCTCAATAGCCATGTTACGAAAGAGAGTTAAAAAAGCCTCAGGGAAGATAACAAAAAGGCCCCATTTTTGGTGCATAAATGGGAATTAACTTTTTCTTTGCCGAGTTTCAAGTACGAGAACGAAAACGTATAACACCATCAGGACAAAGGATGCAGCCAGGAACCCATCAAAGTAGTATTTGAATTTATCTTGCGACCAATGATCCTCGCCAATCAAGAAGTACGATAAAAAGTTGGAAACGGCTATCCCATCCTGTTGGTCAGGCAGGAGGCTTTGTGTGTAGTTTGTACCCAGACATGTTGTGGCAAGGGAACTAAAAATCAGGCTCAATAGCAAGAGGCGAGAAAGGGGATGGGAAACCCCGTTTTTTCGGAAAAGAACGAAGATCAAAGAAAAGAGGAGCAAACGTAAGAAGAAATACTAACAAATGAGCTCACTTCCTCTACGGAATATGAATACGTAGATTACGAGTTTCTTGTAGCAAAACCGAGTATAAGTGAAACAAGAGGGCCCATGATCGCAAGGGATTTACCAGGAACGTCGTGCTTTATAAGCTGTACAAGGAAAAATGAAACAGATCCAACAACCGTAATGAGGGTTAGGGACCAGTGAAAAGGGAGGAAAAAATGAAGCAGCCATGCAAACAAACCACCTAAAAGTACAAAACAAAATACCCGTAGCCAAAAATGGGACACGTTCATTACATAGAGGCTGTGCATGAGGATAAGACCAAAAATTCCGCCTATAAAGATAAATGGTGTTAGCATGGCGAGCAGTTTAAGGTCTGGATTAGGGAGTACGATAAAAAATAACAAAATGGTGCTTATTAGCGATCCGGTGCATCCTTTGAAATAGGCGAGCATGACTACCTCCTTAATTCCTGATTTTAACAAATGACTAAGTATGAGTGCAATCTCTCTGCGAATTCTCCAATCGGATGACGTCCACCATTGTGGGTTTTGCCAAACTCGTAACTGGGGTCCGGTCCTTCTTGCTTTGCTCCACAAAAAAATATAAACCCGGATACATTTACCCGAGTTTTTGATGGCACTTTTTCATATAGAGCCTTTCTGCAAAAAAACTGACAGCCAGACCAATGATGACTGGAACGAAAGAACCCGATGAAATGACAAATCCATCTGGGGTAAAGGAAGATTGGTAATGAAACATGAACCAAGGAACCGAGAACAAATGACCAATGAAGTAAAGCAACCCCGTTGTCACTACAAGGGATAATAGTGTAACGGCAAGACTTTTAAAATTCACTGAACATCCCCCTTTTTCAAAGTAATTGTAATTTTGATTGGAACGACGCTAGCTTCAGTAAATATCTTTATCGTTTACTGGAAAGTAGGGTGACAGCAATAGCTGCGATCGCAACGATGACTACAGCGACCCCTAATCCAAGGATTAAAGTAATGGACATATTGATCTACAACCCTTCTGTACAATACGTGTTTCTATACATGTAGTACGAATCAGGATTGTCGACTGTTACATGGAAAAGGCACATCTTTTGAGAATGGATGGGGACAAGCTGCGAAAACCCATCACAACTTTACCAGACTTGATCCAAACGATCCCGGTAAATGCGAATCGCCCGGCTGTATTTCTGGATATGCTGACTAGAAGATGTTTCGACCAAGCTATCCAACAGAAGCTGTATCGCACCTTCGAAATCCTTCCCATTGTACTTGGCAAAAGCTAAGAAAACCTTCAAGGAATGATCTTCAGGAAAAAGGGAGATTGCCTTCGTCAGCAGAGCAATGGATTTTTCATATTCCCCGATGCAACGGTATGTACTGCCAAGTCCCAGGTACGCACCGCGAAGATCCTCTGTTGACAATGCATCGGAAGAGATTGCCTGTTCATAATAGGGAACGGCTTCCTTCTCATGCCCAAGCATGTCGTGTACGCCTGCACACTCGTACGAGATTTTTGCATGGTCCGGATAGAGGGTGGAAAGTTCAATCAACCGTTCCTTCGGGTGCCAGTAGGGAAATCAAGCAGAGGAATGCCACGAGTCGTAATATTCTCACCCATCTGTCCATACGAAACGTCAAAGCCTGCCAGGCGCAGCTCTTCATGCAATTCGGAGTGAATCAGGTGCACTTGGCGCAGGTTGGGTTGAGTCGGGTCCTGAGCTACGCGAGATCGGTGTTTGACGGTCTCACCCAGGTGAGCATCGCCTTCAACTCCCAACCCTGCAAGAAGACGGATAGAGGTTTGATTCGAAGGTGATGGAATTAGTATGGGCTTGTATGGAAGAGAAAAACCCCCGGTAAAGGGGGCGGAGAGCGAGTGATCCCTACTTGGTTGCAGATAATTCGAGCTCAAAGGAATCCAGAATCTCGAGAAAATGCGAGGCTTCTCGAAAGACGTGATCTGCCAACAGGGGAGGGATGATGCTTTTAATCCGGCACGCTTCTATCAATTCGTAAGCAGTCTTCTTGAAATCACGCAACTGGCGGACAGAAACGCGATTTTGATCAACAAACTGATCCAGTAAGGGCTGGGTGAGGGACTCGGGACGCATGGAGTCAAGATCGATGGCCTGGAATAGGAGCTGATCAAAGTCGTGACTAAAATCTCTCGCTTGCTCTACCAATTTTCGTTCTGAGGGATCGAGCAAATGGTTAATAAACTTTGCGTGGTCTGCCATGATTTTAAGGAAGAAGACGTTT
Source organism: Brevibacillus sp. AY1 (assembly GCF_029870785.1). NCBI lineage: Bacteria > Bacillati > Bacillota > Bacilli > Caryophanales > Paenibacillaceae > Brevibacillus > Brevibacillus sp. AY1. The sequence goes on along the minus strand of NZ_JAFLPN010000010.1, from coordinate 114,499 downwards.
TCATTGATAACCGCATCAGGCAAGGGATCAAGGGTCCCGGTATTTAATTGCTCGAGCCGCTTCATGAAATATGCGGCTTCCCGGCTGACATGGTCGACGAGTAAAGGAAAGTTGTTGCCCAGAATTTTGCAATGAATGATCAATTCGAGGACCTTACGCTTGAAGGCCCAAATATGGCAGACGGCTCCATGAACGACTTTGTTAAAATCATAAATCGTTTGTGGATCTGTATCGGATGAGTATGCGAGGGATTGGTTTTCAATGTTTTCGAAAATGCTGTAAAAACGATCAGCTTCCCTGATTAATTGGGTGTCATCACAATTGAAGCCCAATTTGAGAAAGAGGGAATGTTCTTTCATGATCCTGGACCAAAAACGAATTTCTTCTAACGACCGATCAACAAAATGATCTGCCATGTCCTACCTCCGTTTTGTCATTTTTGGGGTGGCGCCTGATTCCAAGCAGCTATTCACAGATAAAATAATTGGGGAATTGCCTGACAATGCCCATGGTGAAAGCATCGGCCATCTCGAGCGCTTGACGTTTAACCTTATCGAACGTAGCAATGTCTACAGCAAAATTACCTGTCAATCGATTGACGGCTTCCGTTTTGGTGAGGGCAAGATGCTCGTGCAGCATGGCTCTAAATGCTTCCTCGGACCAGTAAGGATTGACTCGTTGCAGAAAAACCGCTACTTCATTCGCATTTTCGTACCAGTTTTTTTCGGCTTCAGCTGCAGCCCTGTTATCGCCGGCTTTTGCGGCCTTGACGAGTTGAGCTGCGAAGATGAAATGATCTCTGAACAAAGCTTCAAACGTGGAGGCAATGGCATCGCCATAAAAGGATTTCATTACATTTGCCATATCAACAGCATTTCGAAGCAAGCGTTTGGTTACGAGTTCTTCATCTGACAAGCCTGCCGCAATACTGATGATGAGCATTCTTGTCCATGCGACATGCTGCTCCCAAAGTGTTCGCATCAGATTGTTCAAATCGAGGTAGGCTTTGGTGATACACATGCAAGAATGATGCTGTGAATAGGAGGGTTCAAAGGAAGCAGCGGACTTAGGGTATACCGGTGAATGAGGCTGATTTAGGGAGGGCATAAGCTGGTAAAAGGGATTTCCAGCAAAAGGCACCGGGGGGAACCTTCTCATCTGGTTTAATCCTCCTTTCTTTTGAATGAAATTCATCTATTCAAGCTGCAAGTACAATCGAGGGTTGACTACCTTGCAACAAAAGGGTGAATGCCTAAGCAGTATATGTAAGAAACAGGAACTGGGTATGGGCAGATGTCTATGCTGGTGAAAGGAATTGACAAAAGTCTTGTCTGGTTGATTGGCTTGACATCTCCCCAACCATTGATCATTCTTGAAAAGGAGAAAGGAATGATTTCACCATGCGACTCTGGCATCAGGCATTACTACCAAAGCTGCCCAGACAGCAGCTGCTTGGACAGCATCGAGAATGTGCAGCCTTACGCGGAGCCGGATGGGGGAAGAGACATGCAACTGTAAATTATGTGTTCAATCACAACCCATACAAGCTTTTTCTTTACCATCAGCTTGTCATGCAGGAGATGGCGGCAAGAGGGAATACGCCTGATGCTGTATGGTTCGACCCCATGTATAGAGGGAAGGTCGCAGAACCTTGGGGAGAATCTCAACTGGATGACAGCTTCCAAAGAGGTGGTCTCATCTATGCGGAGCATGACGATACTTACATGCATGAATGTCTGGAAAATTTATCCCAAAAAGGAATTGTGATAGAAGAAGGTTCGGAAAGCGGTGCCTCCGCCCACCAAAAATGAAAGAACCAGCGCTCCCTTGTTTGGGGGAACAGCTGGTTTTTTACAGTCATGTTCAAGAAAACCATTGAATGGCCCAATAAATCACACCACTGACGACAAAAAGCGTTAGAAAAGTAATAATCCGGACCTTCAGTCTATTCGGACTCGGAGACAATAGAAGATCTGCCCCTACCCATACCAAGAGTGAGAGGGCAAGAAGTATTTTGATAAATAAATCCACCACCAACCTCCTACCTCTTCGTTTACCATATAATACCATTTGTTACGGGAAATGAAAATCTCATCTCAACAATTAGACCGTGCGAAATTTTGAAAACAGTTGGACATCCCGTATAATACGAAAGAAAGGGAAAATCATGTCAATTTCATGTATGGAGGATAAAAATGGGCGTACAGGTTTCACTAATCGAGCCAACAGAAGCGTTGCAAGACGAATATCTTCCATTCTACCAGGAGTGGAAAAATAGTGGCGAGCCAATGGTTCCGTATGTGATTGGCAAAGATCCTACTGATTTTGCCAAAATGGTGAGAGAGTTGGAAGAGGAAGGATCAGGGAAGAATCTCCCTGAAGGATGGGTGCCGGCATCGACGTACTGGTTGGTGACCGATCAGAACAGAATCGTGGGAGCGGTGAACATTCGCCATCGTCTGACGGAGGGGTTGTTACAGTCGGGTGGCCATATCGGTTACGGAATCCGCCCATCGGATCGCAGGAAGGGCTACGCCACGCAAATCCTGGCGCTTTCTCTGGAAAAGGCAAAGGAGCTGGGGATCCAAACAGCGCTGGTCGTGTGCGATGCGAGCAATATAGGCTCGGAAAAAACGATTGTCAAAAATGGCGGGGTACCGGATTCGGACTTTGTGGAGGAAGACGGGAACGTCGTGAAGCGATATTGGATTGCGTTGTGAAATGAGGGGCTGACATGAAAAAGAACAAACTCGTGATAATCCTGCTCGCGCTGGTGATCATAGCTGCACTCGGCTACATTGGCTTTCGTGCGCTAGACTCTGTGGATTTGGCGGAAGGCTACCTGTACGAAGAGGAAAATCTGTTGCTCTATGCCAAGGTGACGAACGCAGAGAAGATTGCTGTTGATGTAACGGAATGGAAAGTAGAGAGCGAGCAAGGAATACCAGTTTTGAGAAACAAGCAGGAAGCGTACGGGGGCCGTATCGAGGATGAGAAACTGGTGCTTCAGCAGGATGCGGAAAAGACCTGGAGCGCTACATTTACAAAGGATGAGCTGGTCTTTATCGATCCTGTAAGCGATGCAGTGACAGCCGAAGCCAGATGGAAGGCAGCCACGCTGGCGACCTATGAGGCCAAGCAAAAGGCGTTGGAGGAGAGAATCCAGCAAGAGGCAGAGAAAAAGAAAAAAGAGAAGGCTCTCGAGGAAGAAAGAGTGCAGTTGGCCAAAAAATTGGATCAACTCAAGCGCTTGAAGGCTGATCTGCTGGAAAATACCAATTACCTGAATGAATCACAGTTTTCCGATGAGACGAGTGTGTCCCAGAGCCACATGGAGCAGATGCAGGGGTTGTTGGAGGAAGTCAAAAGCTATGCATCCTCGCCAAGCCTTCATCGGGTGGAGTTCGAGGTGATGGGGGCGACCGTGGAAAGTATGAGTGTGTTAAGAGACGGCGTCCGCATCCTCGAAGAAAATATCGATCGTAAAAAGAAAGCCATGACAAATCTGATCGAGATTCTGGAATCAGATCTAGCCGATTTGGAAAAGACGTGGGAAGCGGTAAAAGAAGAAGTCCAAGATGCCGAAAACCAATTAAAGGAATTGGAAGCCGTGAAAACAGCGACCACGCAAGCCCTTGCTCAAGCGGAGGAACGGATCGTTGCGAGTGAAAAAGAGCTCTCCGCTGCCGAGAAAAAGGCAGATGAGCTTCTCAGACAAGCACAGGGTCTGGTGAATCAGACGAAGGAAAAGCATAAATTCTAAACAAGGATCAAATTGAAGCCTCCCTTTTTCCGAGAAAAGAGGGGGTTTTTCGTTTCCAAGTGCGAGATACTGGTTTTCATACACGAGTATATGTATTATTCTTATAGAAATACTACGTGTTTGAATGGTCTCTCAAGGAGGTTGCACCATGCGTGTTTATCAAAATATAACAGAGCTGATTGGAAATACACCTTTGGTCAGGCTGAATCGACTGGTTCCGGAGGGGGCGGCTGATGTCTATGTCAAGCTGGAGTATTTTAACCCTTCGAGAAGCGTAAAGGACAGAGCAGCCTACAATTTGATTCATACCGCTGAAGAAGCGGGGCTGATTCAGCCTGGTGATACGATTATTGAACCGACGAGCGGAAACACGGGGATCGGTCTGGCGATGAACGCTGCTGCCAAAGGATACCAGGCTATTCTGGTCATGCCAGACAACATGTCCAAGGAAAGGATCAATCTGCTCAAAGCCTATGGGGCAAAAGTCGTCCTCACACCGAGTGAGCTGCGGATGCCTGGTGCGATTGCAAAAGCCGTTGAACTGCAAAAGGAGATTCCCAGAAGCTTTATTCCACAGCAGTTTGAAAACAAGGCCAATCCCGATATTCATCGAACCACGACCGCGAAAGAGATTTTTGAACAGATGGATGGGAAGCTGGACGCTTTTGTTGCGACTGCCGGAACGGGAGGAACCATTACCGGTACGGGTGAAACTTTGCGGGAGCAGCTCCCTGAACTCTATATTGCGGTTGTGGAACCCAAAGGCTCTCCTGTCCTGTCTGGAGGAAAGCCTGGTCCACACAAGCTGGTAGGAACGAGTCCAGGCTTCATTCCGCCGATTCTGAATACGAACATCTACAACGAGATCATGCAAATTGCAGACGAGGAAGCATTGCAAACCATGAGAAACCTGGCAGCGCTGGAAGGAATTTTGGTCGGTCCCTCCTCGGGTGCGTCCGTCTTTGCGGCTCTGGAGGTTGCCAAGCGTTTGGGTGCAGGCAAGCGCGTCGTATGTATTGCCCCTGATACGGGTGAGCGCTACCTGAGCATGAATCTCTTTTAAGCACTGCTAGACTGAAGCAAACCTATCCGAATGATAGGTTTGCTTTTTTTCTTTCAAATATACTGCTCTCGGCAGCTAGAAGACGTTGATCCTGCGAAAACGTTCCTGCATCTATAGTAGGTTTTTTTCTTTGGCTTGCGACAAATGCTGACAGGCTTTTCTGGGTCTTTAGACTGGATTTCTTGGTTGATTCGATCAAGGAATTGGAAAAATCTAGGTCAATTCTCAGAAAGCGATGAAAAATCCCTCCAACGTAATGACTGATTTGACGGATAGGAAGTGAATTTTTGTCGAATAAAAAAATTTGGTTACAAAACGATGACGTGCAATAATTGGGAATAGTCGGAACTCTATTACTTCAAAATCTCTCATACTCCGACAATTCCATAGAGATAGAAGAGGGTGAACGTTGTGAAGAAGGGCAAAAAGATTATACCCATCCTATTTTCCTCTTCGTTGGTGTTTGGCACCTTCATGGCTGTGCCTGCAACAGGCTTGGCGGCCAAATCGAAAGAGGAGAAGAACTCCCTGCATGTGGACTTGTCCACGATCAACCTGGAGCGTCTGACCAATGCCTTGATCGATCAAGGGGTCATTGACGAGGATGCAGACCAGGAGGAAATCGACGAAGCGATTCGGGATTATTTGAAGGATCGCAAAGTTCCGCACGGGATTGATGAATCAACCTCTTTCGGGAAAAAAGCAAGCAAGTCTCAGCAAGCAGCCGTCTCCAAAGCAGCCAATAAGATTTCCAAGCTAAAAGATGAGAAAAAGTTTAGCGCATCTGGAAAAATACATAAGGACAACATCGTGGTCGCTCTGATCGAATTCCCTGATCGCGAGCACAACAATGTGCCAAAGAAAAGCGACTCGCTGTGGACCAAAGACTTCAACGAAAAGCATTATGAAAAAATGCTCTTCGACCGCAAAGGCTACAGAACACCTGAAGGCACCAGCATGACGACAATGGCGAAATTCTACTATGATCAATCAGGACAAACCTGGCAGGTAGATGGCGTCGTGACACCGTGGCTGGTAGCTGAAAAAGGCTACGAGTATTACGGCGGCAATGACAGCAGCGGGAATGACGCCAATCCTCGCGATCTGGTGAAGGAAACGCTGGAAGCCGTTGGTGAAGCGATTGCCGGAAAAGAAGATCTCTATGACCAGCGTGACCCGTATGACCTGGATGGCGACGGTGACCTGATGGAGCCGGATGGCATGCTGGATAACCTGATGCTTGTACACGCAGGTATCGGAGAAGAAACGGGTGAAGATGATGATGCGATCTGGTCGCATCGCTGGACGGTAGGCAGACCGGTTGATATTCCGGGAACCAGTTTGAAGGCCTACGACTACATGATTCAGCCGGAAGATGGAGCGCCTGGCGTTTTTGCCCATGAGTACGGTCACAATCTTGGATTGCCTGACTTGTACGATACGACCAGGCAAGGACATGACTCCCCAGTCGGTGCTTGGTCCTTGATGTCGTCGGGAAGTCATACAGGAAAGATCTTCCAGACGCAACCAACCGGGTTTGATCCTTGGTCCAAAATGATGCTGCAACAGATGTACGGCGGAAAATGGATCAAGCCGGCTGTCTATGATCACAAAGACCTGAAGGGTGCAAAGCGCAGCGTCAAATTGGTGGATGCTAGCAGCATCGGCCCAAATAGCAAAGTGATCAAAATCAATATGCCGGAAGTTGAAAAGAAACCACCGATCCAGCCAAAAGACGGCGACTATGCGTATTTCTCGGATGAGGGCGACGATCTGAATACCAAAATGGTATCGGAAGTCATCGATCTGACCGGAGCAAGCAGAGCGTCCATGAGCTTTGATTCATGGCGTTCGATTGAGGAAGGGTACGATTATTTGTACGTCCATGTCATCGACGCAGACACAGGGGATCGCGAGGAAGTCGCCGCCTTTGACGATGTGACCAAAGGCTGGGACAGGGAAGAAATCAGCCTGAATGAGTTTGCAGGCAAGAATATTCAGGTAGAATTCAATTACGTGACAGATGGTGGTCTGGCGATGGAGGGCTTCTATCTGGATAACTTCGAAGTCGAAGCAGATGGCGAAGTGATCTTTGAGGATGACGCGGAGGGCGACCTGAAATTTGAACTGGATGGCTTCGTCCACTTTGATGGGGAAGGCAAAATGTACGATGCCTACTATCTCGTCGAGATTCGCTCCCATAAAGGCGTAGATGCAGGCCTGGAATTCTTCCGACGTAAAGACACGTTCTTCAGCTATGACCCAGGCATGGTCATCTGGTACTACGATGGCCGTTACGGAAAAACACAAGACAATAACACCAGCCAACATCCAGGCTACGGAATGCTGGGAGTAGTAGATGCCCATCAGGAGGTTCGCTACTGGAACAATGATGAAGACAACAAGGATGCGATTGCGGATTCTCGTTATCAGGTAAACGATGCTGCGTTCAGTCCGAACAAAACCTCGGGAATGAAGCTGGATTACATTTTTGGCACGATGGATTACGAGCCGTTGAAGGGAATCACCATCTTCAACGACAAGGATGACTACCGGATGAAGGAAGTCCCTGAGATTGGAAAAATCCTGCCAAAGATCGGTCTGCAAATCAGACTGAAAAAAGTAGAGAAAGATTTTAGCGGCGGTACGATTGAAATCTCCGTCAAGAAATAAGCGTGCAAGTTCAAACAGGTTGCGCAGACCAAGTTCTGCGCAGCCTGTTTTTTGTTTTAGGTCTAAGCAGGGTTTGTCTGAAATAGGTTATAGCAATGAATAGAAGCTGCCCTCAGCAAGGAAGGAAATGCAGACAACCTGTGAAACAGCCTGAATACAGCAAAGAAAGCTGCCCGGTAGCAAGGAGGGATGTTGGATGTTGCACATTGTTGCTTGTATCAAACAGGTGCCCGACACCAAGATCATCAAGATGAACCCCAAAACCAATACCATGGACCGTTCCAGTGCGCCAGCGATTCTCAACCCCTATGACGCGCATGCAGTGGAAGAAGCGGTTCGGCTGAAGCAGCGGTATGGCGGCGTAGTCTCCGTGGTTACGATGGGCCCCCCGCCCGCTGTCAAAGCCATTCGCAAATGCGTCGAGATCGGGGCAGACGAGGGATATCTGGTCACGGATCGTGCGTTTGCAGGTGCAGATACGCTTGCTACGAGCTATGCATTGACCAAGGCGATCGAAAAAATCAGTGAAACACAGCCGGTTGACCTCGTCATCTGCGGCAAAATGACGATCGATGGGGATACGGGGCAGGTCGGCCCTGGGATTGCCAGACGCCTCGATATTCCCCCGCTCACCAATGTGAATAAAGTGGTAGAAGTGAATCGGGAGCAAGGCTATGTGATCGTCCACCGAAAGCTGGAGGATGGCTATGAAGTGATCCAGTCTACGTTGCCTTGCCTGTTTTCCGTGGAAAAAGAAATCAATGAGGTACCGTACTCCCCTTTGCCCAACATGCTCCGTGCAGCCCGCTATCAGCCTGTGATCTGGGCGGTCAACGACTTGGGAGATATCGATCGCACGCTTTTGGGCCTGAAAGGATCGCCGACGATTGTTGCAAAAGTCTGGCCTCCGGAGAAGCCGAAAGGTGGAGAAAGACTGGAGGGGACCTCCAATGAGCAGGTGTCCAGACTAATGGAGGTCTTGTCGGAGAAACGAGCGTTGTTCCGGGTGAAGGAGGAGCAGGTATGAATTTGGATGAATACTGTGGTGTGTGGGTTTTTCTGGAAGTTTCTGGTGACCGGATAGCGCCTGTCTCCCTGGAGCTTCTGGGAGCAGGTCGACAGATGGCTGACAAGCGGGGAGTTCCGCTTGCAGGTCTGCTGATTGGCGAAGGAGTAGAAGAACTGGCACAGAGCGTGTTTCCTTATGGGGCAGACGAAGTGTATCTCTACGATGACGCCATTTTTCGAAATTACCGCACCGAGTCCTATATGAGAGCTGTTATCGAATGTGTCGAATTGCACAAGCCGGAGATCATTCTTTACGGAGCGACATCTACCGGAAAGGATCTTGCAAGCGCTGTCGCAACTGACCTGCAGACTGGACTTACCGCCGATACCACCATGCTGGACGTAAATGCGGAGACAGGACTTCTGGAAGCGAGCCGACCTGCTTTTGGAGGCAACATCATGGCGACGATACTATGTAAAAAGCATCGACCGCAGATGGCGACCGTTCGCCCCAAAGTCATGAAAGCGCTCCCCCCTGATCCCTCTCGGACCGGTCGAGTCATCCGGGAGAAGATAAGCCTGAGAGAAGAAGACGTCCGGACGAAGGTGTTGGAGATTGTGCGGGAAACCAAGGAAAAGGTTCGTCTGGACGAAGCCGATGTGATCGTCGCTGGCGGCAAAGGCTTGGGCAGCAAGGAGGGCTTTGAGCTGATTCGCCGTTTTGCGGACAAGATCGGAGCGACAGTCGGCGCGAGCCGTGACGCGGTAGAGGCCGGATGGATCGATCATCACCATCAGGTGGGCCAGACTGGTGTGACTGTGACACCGAAAATCTACTTTGCGATCGGGATTTCTGGCGCGATCCAGCACATCGTCGGCATGCAGAACGCCGGGCTGATCATCGCTATCAACAAGGACCCGGATGCGCCTATTTTTCAATCCAGTCACTACGGAATTGTCGGAGATGCCTTTGAAATCGTGCCGATGCTGATGGAGGCGTTCCAAACCATGCCGGACAAGGAGGTTCAATATGGCTGAAAAATTTGATGTCATTATTGTGGGAGCAGGTCCGGCTGGAACAGCTTGTGCGTATACTTTGGCCAAAGCAGGGGCAAACGTCCTGTTGATGGAGCGAGGGGAGTATCCAGGTTCCAAGAACGTGATGGGAGGGGTGCTCTACCGCAAGACGATGGAGGACATCATTCCTGGCTTTTATAAGGAAGCTCCCGTGGAGAGGCCGATTGTGGAACAGCGCTTCATGATGCTGGATCAGGCATCTGCGCTTTCTTTCAGCTACAAGGGCTTGGAATTTGCGCAAGAGCCGTACAACAACTTTACGGTGCTGCGGGCGAAGTTCGACCAGTGGTTTGCGGATCAGGCAGTGAAAGCGGGTGCCTTGCTGCTCAATGAGACGGTGGCGCTGGAATGTATCGTCGAGAATGGCAAAGTCGTGGGCATCCGAACAGACAGACCGGATGGCGATGTCTATGCGGATGTAGTGGTGCTGGCAGATGGTGTGAACTCGCTCTTGGCAAAATCGCTCGGGTTTCATAAAGAGTTTCGCCCTGACGAGGTAGCACTTGCCGTCATGGAGGTACTCAAGCTGGATCGGAAAATCATCGAGGATCGCTTCAGTCTGGAGGGCGACCACGGTTGTACAATAGAGATTTTTGGGGATTCGACCAAGGGCATTCTCGGAACGGCATGGCTGTACACCAATAAAGACAGTCTCAATATTGGAGTAGGAACGATGCTCTCCGGTCTGATCAAACAGAAGATCAAGCCGTACGATCTGCTGGACTACGTCAAGAATCATCCGATGATTCGCCCTTATATCCAGGGCAGCGAGCAGCAGGAATACTTAGCGCATCTGATCCCGGAAGGCGGCTACAAATCCATGCCAAAAGTTGTCGGCAACGGGGTCATCGTAGTGGGAGACGCCGCACAGCTCGTCAACGCGATTCACCGGGAAGGCTCCAACATGGCGATGGCCTCGGGTGTCATGGCCGCAGAGACGATTCTGCAAGCCCAAGAGGCAGGGGACTTTTCGGAGAAAATGCTCGACGCCTATCGGATCAAGCTTCTCGACAGCTTCGTCGGTCAGGATCTGAAGAAATACAAGGATGCGACCCATCACTTTGAGAAATTCCCGCAATACTTTGAGCAGTATATTCCCATGATGAACAGAGCGGCGAGCCAGATGTTTACCGTTGATGGCCATTCCAAATGGGATAAACAGAAAAAAGTATGGCGAGATTTGGGATCAGCCAAAGAAAAGTGGAAAATGGCCCGCGATCTGATGAACGCATGGAGGGTGATGAAGTAATGGCAGACATACCCAAAGGGCAGTCCATCGAGGAAAAACAATATTTAGTCAGGTTTAAGGCAGATACGCAGTCACATCTGCATGTGATGGATGCCGACATCTGTGCTACACGTTGTCCCGACAAGCTATGTACGATATTTTGTCCTGCCGAAGTATACAAGTGGGAAGAGGTGCGGATGCATGTCGGATATGAAGGGTGTCACGAATGCGGAAGCTGCCGGATCGGCTGTCCCTATGAAAACATCAAGTGGGAGTATCCGAAAGGCGGACATGGCATTATCTTTAGACTCGGGTAACGGGTGGCGATGGATGTGATATCGGTAGGGGATCAGGTTGTGTTTCTTCGGGATGGCGCGAGAGGCATTGTGATGCGAATACAAGAAGGGAAGTGCCTCGTCTTGTGGGAGGATGAGTTTGTCAGCTGGGAAAGTGTAGAGCTGCTGCGGAGCGCACAGGTGGAAAGGTCAGAACAGCGGATGTAATTTCCCGCTGTTTTTTTCTGGTCAGAATACCACCTACACGTTCGACTGAAAGGAGACAAGGCATTGGCGCAAGTAATCGCTTCTGTTTTGAATGAAGGATCGTATAAAGTCAGGTTCAGCATCAAAGGATTCCATTTTATCTTTTTTAAAGGGGTCCAGAGGCAGGCAAGGCCGTAGAAGCTGATGGAGTTCAGCTATTCTAGGTTCCAGATGGTCAGGGGTAAAGGAAGTTTCTAAAATGTCTTCAAGAATCAGACTATACCGCTTGCGAAAGTGTGCAACGTCCAGTATTCGGGCGGTTAGCGTGTTGAAGCCATCGATTGGCAGGAAGGTATGATCCATCACTTTTCCATTTACATTGCGGCCCCAGGTAGCATCGTAGTCCCAAGGGATAATGCTGAACTTCTTGGTTTCTTCATTTCGATACAAGGCAAACATGATGTTCAGCCATATCGATAGCGAACTCGGCATATATAATGTAGGAACAGGTAAAGGGACTACCCTGAACAGGCTGGTAGCGTTCATATCCGAGATCATTCCGGAAGCCCTCCCTCCTGTGTATGAGCAGGAACGGCCTGGGGATCTGCGCTGGAATATCCTCTGTGTGGACAAATTAAGAGCGCTGGGATGGCAGCCCCTCGTGAATATGAAAGAAGGTATTTCCAAACTCATATGAACATGCAGCAAAACGAAAGGCTCGCCTTCCCATCAAGCACGACGGGAGGCGAGCCTTTTCATTCAATAAAAGGAGACTTTTTGGGGGGTGACGATTCTTTCTCTGATCTGGTAGCAGGCAAAGGCGGGGTGTTTTCGGGTTAAAGATACGATGATATAGGCTGCTTCCGGGTAGGAAAAAAAGGCAATATCTTCACTGGACGGAACAGGAGGGGCAGTTGGGTGAGAGTGGTAAACGGCAACAAGCCGCTCCCCTCTTGCTCGAATGGCGTGAAATACGGATTGGAGTTGTTCCAGATCCATGGAAAAAGAGACAGGACTTTTATCGATGTTTGCCATCCTCCAGATGGTTTCAGCCCGGCCGTTGCGCCCGGACAATAGTCCGCATGCCTCGTAGGGGCGTTCTGCCTGGCAGTGAAGATACATTTCTTTCCAAACCTTTTTTGATGCGTATAGGACAGGAATGGAATTCGAATTCTTACTTCGAACGTTTCCGGCCGCAGCATCCGCCTGATTTGGGTGTAAAGGTATTCTTGACAGTATGCACAGGTCCTGAGTTGGGCAAGGGTGAGTTTGGTCCCCTTTGAGTGGAATATTCCGTTCTTACAGGTCTAGCTTGTCTTTGGCGGTACAATTCCCGATATTGTTCAGGTGTCATCCTACATTCACTCCTTTCTTCATGTGTAAGAATTTTTAGTGTCACACATATGAATTCCGGAGCTAATATTCACTTTCCGCCAAAAACGCGGTCGTCGTATCGCTCCTCCTTGAGCTCGCCTCGATAGAGGTCATTAGTGGCTCTACAATGGTTTATGCCAAGTTGCCGCGAGAGGGAACGGCAGTTGCACATTGCCAGGAGAGCGAAAGGAGGAAGGGAAAGTCGCTAGGGTTTGGTTTTGAAAGGGTTGAACGTATTGGGGAGTGGAGATTGATGGTTTTTTAAGAAGCTGGCGTGAGATTGGGATGGGAGCTGAATAGAGGAGATGGGAGCTGTTATTCCTGTTGTAGAAGGTGCCTGTGGATTTGCAGGGTTCGCTTTTTGGGTGCGGGCTTCCCTTGTAACATATTCCTGAATGGACTGTTTGTATTTGTTTTCTTTCTCCTGCAAGCCAGCATTTACTTTTCTCAGGTGTTCGATGGTCGTTTGCAGCGTCGTTACTTGGTGCTGCAGTTTAGCAATCAGTTTTTCTTTCTCTTCTAATTGTTTGCTCCATCCGGTTTGTGCCTCTGTATGGGAGCTGGACACCTCTGATAATTGCTGTTCCAAGAGTCGTATTTTCTCTGCATTCGTAGATGCTTGTTGATCCGCTTCCTGCTCGTGTGCAGCGATGACCTGTTGAAGCTCTTGCTGAAGCTCCAGATGAGCTTGTCGAAGGTCTTCGATTGTCTGCAGCCATTCTTGTTCTTTCTTTTGATAATTCTCGATGACGGAAGTATACCGCTGTATATGATCCGTCAGCTTCGCTTCTTTTTCTTTTGCTGCTTTCAACTGATGGTTCGCTTGTTCAAGCGACAGTTTTAAAGTATCCATTTCTTTCATGGAACGAGCGTTGAGCTTTAGCTGCTCTTGAAGCTGCTGTTCGTACTGCTCTGCCTTTTGCTTGGAAGACGAACTCTTCCACTTTTCTTCTTTTTCTTTGTAGTGCGAAATCGTGTTTTCTCTTTGGGACAAAAGTTTGGCTTGCTGAGCCAATCGAGATTCCAAATCACGAATTTGCGTCGAATAACTCTCCAGCTTGTCATTCCACTCCGTCTCGCGTGCTTGCTGTCTGGCAAATGCTTGATTCAAGCCTTCAAGCTGTTTTTGCTGCTCTTTCTCGCGTTCTTCCACTTGCACGACGTGCTCTTGGAGCTGCTGCAGTTCGTGGCTGTACTGAATGGCTTTCTCCTCGTAGTAGGCGGCCTGTCGTTTGAGCAGCAATATCTTCTCTTTATTCGGTGATAGTTTTGTGGGTGTTTTCTTCTTAACAGGCATGGTATCCCTCCGATGTCATGGATTTCCTCTATAGACATATGTAGATAGGCGTGGTTTTGTGCAGGAAATCTTGCAGCATTGGCCTAGGAAATGATAGTTTATGGGCTTGTACGAGAGAAGAAAAAGGGAGAAGAGTGCGCGGTTCTTCTCCCTGAATATATGGGTATGGTTACGGAATGGTAGGTCCGCTGAGCACATCTGGGAATGTGATGCAATCTTGAACAAGCAGCTGTGCATCGGGAACTACAGTGATGGCTGCGGCGAAGGAAACGACTCCCAGAGGATCGGACAAGAGCATGATGATCACATCTGGCAAGCCAATTCCTGTTTCTGCCAATACCAGGGTGTAGTTGAGCGTCTGCTGGGTACCTGTGGATGTAAACGTTTGAACCCCAGTTCCTGTTACGGTCATACCAATCACGATGGCTGGCAGAACGACACCAGGAATAAGCGCTGGCAGAACGGTGATGCAGGTAGGAGAACTGATCGTGGTTGGCGTGAAGTTGAAGCTTTGATCGCCTGGGAAGACATCTGGCAATGGAGTTGGTCCAGGAGTATCGAAGAAGTTGAAGGTAAAGGTGCTGCCTCCAGGGTTGCAGCTCGGGCAAATGTCGGCAATCAATTGTACCGTACCAATCTCTGCAATAGCAGTAGGTGGCAAGCCAAGACTGACGCCGACACCAGGAATCAGTGTATTAACAGTTGCCTGACAATCGCAGTTAGGCCGCGGGAAGATCGCTGGACATTGAGGAGGGAAGGCAAATGGTGGGCAGAAGCCGCCAGGGGTTGGGGATGGAACAGGAATGTCGTTTGGACGTGGAGAGCAGAATTTTGCCAGAACTTCCAGCTTCACTTCTGCTTCTACCTGGACTTCATTACAGAACAGAAGATCCAGTTCGACGCTTCCATCCAGTAAGAGTGAGTACGTTGGGTTACAGTCGAGTGCTGCGATCCGGCAAACGATATTGTCTGCGTCAAGAGGTTCAGGCAAGCACAGAACCATTTCTTGATCGTATTGAATGGTTACTGGGAAATCGCATAACAGTACACCATCGGCGAAGATACGAACTAAAACATTGCCTCCAAAAATGAACCTCACAATACCTACACGTACCGAAACACCTCCGACGAGGATGTTCTCGCGGCGAATGCTCGCAATGCGGCAGTTCAGGTTTGCGGTGCTCTCGATGCATTGGACGCTAATATCTTGACCGGCAGCGACTGCTGCATCTACCAATTCGCGACAATCTGCAGGAATCGAATAACGATTTCGAAACCTGTTGGCACTGACGACCCAGTCGTACACCTTTTGGACGCGGATACACTCTTCTGCTAGGTTGTTGGAGATGGGAGGAGGTGCGGTAGGCGTCGGTGTAGGCACTTGGCGACCCATGATGGGCTTAATGTTTTTCACCGGTTGAATCCTTCCTTTCCTATTGGATTTGCATTTGCATTTACATACTATGGGAGAGGCTTCTCTTTTGCTTGTCAACAAATGCCTATTTTTAGGTAGTTGTACAAGGCGTACTGGCCTACTTCTTCGCTACATGCTTAAAATGGGATTCGGAATTGGCGGAACAACCAGTCATCATCGTACTTTCTCCGCGCATAATATCGGACGCGCTGGGCAGCGGCTCCGTACTCCAATACCTCTCGTTCGATCTCATTGGCATCGGTGTGAAGGATCAATTTTTTACAGGCAGCGATACGCGCTTCGTTGAAATGACTGTACGCCATACGCAGCATGTTGTAGTAGACGTGAGTGTGGGTGACGGTATAAGGATGAAGATTGCGAAACAGATGGAGGATTTTTACATTGGGGTGTACATAGCAGCGATAGCCGAACAACCATAGCTTGATAGAAATCTCGATGTCCTCAAAACCCCATACCTGGAATCCGCGATCAAAGCCGCCTATATCGAGGAAGATCGATTTAGGGATTACAAAACACCCCCCAGGCAAAATGGCAATTGGTACAGGGCGTTGAGGATGAGGATTCCATACGACGCCCAATCGCTGGTCGAGTGTTTGTCCGTATCCTACTTTGTGCGGCTCGTTGATCGAACCGATCGCAGGGGCGATTGCATCAGCAGTGCGATTCAAGATCAACTCCATCAAACGGTCAATCCAATATGGCTCGAACGTGAGATGCGCATCGCAAAAAATCAGATATTCACCTTTTGCATGCTCAGCTCCCAGATTACGTGCAGGTGCTGCACCTATTCCTTGGGTGGTAATCAGCTTGACTGGAAAGGTGTTTTGTTCGGTGGTTAAAAAATGACAGCAATTGTCTGTTGAACCGTCGTCTACCACAATAATCTCAACGGGATACCGTGTTTTATTTTGGAGGAGGGATACCAATGTGGAACGCACATTGTTTCCCTCATTTTTTGCTGGGATGACAATCGAGATCAGTGGCAGTGTTTCCGTGTGCACATAGATCACTCCTTTCTAACTGACATGGTATGCATGTGCCGTTTTTATGGGGATTAGGAATGGAAAATTCGCACATGACGGATCACTTTTGAGGGAGGGCATTCATACTATAGACCGGGTGTACGTAAGAAGGAGTGACGATGATGGATGTTGAGGTGTATTACGAGGGTCAACGAAGAGAAGCCGTTCCTTACTCGGCCCTGCCTGCACTGCATTTGTTCTGCCGACAATATGGCTTCCAGTTTCATTGGGATCCGAAGCAAAAGCGCATCGATCTGGACTCTGGTTTAAAAGGAAAGGTGTGCCTGCTTGTAGCGGGAGGAGCAGAAGAGGGAGGGGGATTGGAGCACGAAGTCCTTTCCTTGGTGGAAACGTTTCTGAGCAGCTTTGGAGCACATGTCTTGGTGCAGCACAAAAAGACAAGGCTTCCTGCTGCCAGTGATAGTGCGCTTCGCTTTACCGTAAAAGAGCTGCGTGCGTTGGACGAACCGCGCCTTATTTTGTTTCAGGGAGAAAATGAACGGCGGAGAGCCCTCTTGAATCACGTCTTTCAAGAGCTCAAGCAAACGGGGGTCTCTTGCCACATTCGCATGAGCAAGCAAGAGAAAACATCATCGATTCTTCCGGTTCAATTGCACATTCCCTTGCAATTCGGACCATCCGAGAAGCAGGACCTCGTAGAGAAGATCGCCTTTTTTTTGGCTTCAGGTGTCCTGTGTTTTTTTCAAGCTGGACAACAAATCAATCCGATATCTTATCTGCCTAGCCATATCGTTCAGGCGCTGTTTGGCAATACGCCACTCTTGGGAAAGGAGCCAGCAGCACAGCCCCACGAAGGAACATCCCAATCTGAGGAGATAACAGAACCCGAAGTCGTGCCAGAGGCTCAGGACATGGACACGTCAACGTTCAATGTGGTGACGGAACCAGAGCAGGTGCCCGAGCCATCGGAGACACCAGTATCAGAAGAAGCTCCAGAGATCAGCACGGAATCAGAAGTCCACGCAACAAAGGAGAGTCCATCTCCTTCGCCCCAACAAAAAGATCCTGTGCTTCAGGAAAGGGCTGTTCCGCTTGAGACAGAAAAGCGGCTTGAGGCAGAGGTTTACTTTGACTATACCCTGATGCATTCCGATACCGAGGACAGACCCTATCTGTTGATTGGCAGTCTTTTCGTCAAAAATACGGGCACGGAGCTTTTGTACAATCCAATCGTCTGTCTGCGAGTCAGTCCACTGAATGGCATCAGGCTAGGCGGTCAAATATTGCCGCCGAATATGCTGGAAACATTGGGAGTACAAAGCTCAGCAGGGATCAAAGGGTGGAAATACTTAGACGACGACTGGTTTTCACAGGCCCAGGAGCGCGGAGAGTATTGGATCGCACCCATTCAACCCATGATGATACCTCCAAAAATGAATGAGTCCTTTCAAAATTTCCAGATTTCTCTACTGAAGCAGGAGACGCGAACATCGCTGACGGTGGAAGGGATGGTCCTGTTTAACGATCAGCAGGTTCATTTTATGACCAATAACCGAATTGCCGTATCCTTTTAAAAAAACCATCTCTTCGCCAGGAAGAGATGGTTTGACTCCGCTTTAGTATTTGACGAACATCTGCACAAAAGTTTTACCATATGGGCCACCGTCAACGACAGCAATGCCGACGTTGGTATAGGTTGCATTTAGAATATTGGCTTTGTGGCCCGAGGAATTCATGAATGAAGAGTGCGCAGATGAGACGCTGCGGTTCTGAGCAATATTCTCGGCAGCAGCGCGGTATTTGATACCGAATGTATTCATCATCGTGAAGGGTGACCCATAGGTTGGTGAGGTATGGCTGAAGTATTGATTGCTGATCATATCTTGAGCTTTCACTCGCGCTACCTTTACAAGATCCATGTCTACCTCAAACGCTTTCAGCCCACGGCTGGTCCGCTCCTGATTGACCAACTGAATCATTTCCTTCTCTTCAGCTGTCAAACCTGCCGGTAGCTTTACCTCAGAAGATTGATCTTTTCCGGAATTTTGCGATGGATCTGGTGTAGAAGGAGTAGCAGGTGTGCTTGGTGCAGTCGGCTTCGCCCCTTCACCAGCGTTGCTTGATTGCTCCTTCGCTTGTTTGGCGATGGCAGCTATCGTTTTGCTGTCAGCTTCACCTGTCATTTTGATGGAATTGCGGTTTTGGAAAATCATGACAGCCAGACGAGTGGGGGCATCGTAGTTGCTGTTCACAGTCAAACTGTAGCCCAAAGCTTTCAAATCCTGCTGCAACGCTTTGACTGCCGCTCCAGAAGAACCAAGCTTTAGCGTGGAAGAGGAGGAAGTCGCTTTGTCACTCGATTCAGGCTTGGTTGTGTTGCTGTTTGTTTTTTGTTTGGCATTGTAAGCTTTTTTCAGCTTGTCATAGGTTAGTTTATTGACAATTCCAGTCTGCTTCAATTTCACAGACTTTTGGAAACGCTTGACGTTATAGGCTGTGTTTTTGTCGTACTGCTTGTCCACTTTCAGCTTGTAGTCAAAATTCAAGGCATTCAGCATTTTTTCAACTTCCTGCACCTTTTGACCCTTCATTCCAGATTTCAATGGAGTAAAGGTGGTTTTGGCGAAAGCAGGTTGTCCGATCACGCTAATAGAGACGGACAGGGAAAGGATCGCCGCAATTTTCACCATATTGCGATTCATGTCATCACGCCTTTCTCTGGGTGTTGTCGCCTTTTATGGTACAGGACTCAAAGTTGACAGAACAAGGGTAAATTACTGGAAAGGGATGGAGTCCAAATGTTTGGCATTTCACTGATCGATTTGCTGATTCTTGTGTTGGCTTGCTTCAGACTTACTCATCTGATCGTTTTTGACACGATAACCTCATTCATTCGCAAACCATTTCTAACCGTTTCCTATGAAGCAGATGTGACGGGTCAGCTTGTCCGAAATGTGCAAGTCAAAGGAACGGGATTGCGCCGCTGGATCGGTGAACTGCTCAGCTGCCACTGGTGTGTAGGGGTCTGGGTTGCTGCCGGGATCGTAGGCCTGTACTTGTTTGTACCGGCGGTATATCCGTTGCTGTTGATTTTGGCAGTAGCAGGAGCAGCGGCCGTGATTGAGACGAAAATGTACTTTGGTTAAGTGTCTCATTCACGGTCGCAACTCAGGTATAGAGATAGAGCGTGTTCAAATGAACAGTATTTACGAAAAGGCGCGAAAGACGATGGCCTCTTCGCGGGAGAGCGGGATGACTTCTTCTGCCATAAACCCGGCAGTCTGCATTGTACCCAAGCGGAGCGCCGCCGGTGACAGCATGCGTGATGCCGCGATGTCCACCACGTTGCTCGCTTTTGTCGGGTCGAGTGGAATTTGAAGCTGGAACGACGCTTGATCGATCGGAAATGCCTTGTAGGGATGCCCGTTGATCAAGGCTGTCAGTGTCAAAGGTGATTTTTGATCAGGAGGAGCAGGGAGTCGTCCCTTGATGACGAACAGCTGGGCGGGAGTGTGAGGTTCCGAAGCGATCTGCACGCGAAAAATCGGCGGCACCCACAGATCAAGAGAGCGGTTCATCGTGACGACGCGTGGCAGTTGATGAGCAGATGCAGTTTTCAGCTTGTTGATCAAGGTGTACACACCTTGACCTTGATATTGGGAGGCATAAGCGACCCAGCTAAACGGGATGCTGCCGTAGTGCTTGGCGAGAGATTTCAATACTTCGGGAATGCCGACCGATTGCCATTTAGTAGCCGATTTGCAATCCCCATGTAGTCTGGCGTTCGCCACATATTCCGGAATATTTCCGATGATGTGCTGTTTGGCAACGCGCATCCAGAGCTCATAGTCCATGCAAAAGTGCAGGTTTTCATCCACGCCGCCCATCTGTTCAAATACGTGTCTGCGGATAAATGCGGCAGGCTGACAGATGCAGCAAGTATTGTACAGCTTTTGGGCATCCGCTTTTTCGGTGGGAAAGGGACTGATGATGCTGTTTACCTCGTTGGTGACGTGGCAATGTCCGTGCACCATGCCCCACTCTGGATGAAGGCGGAGAGCTTCCACCGCTTTTCTGATCGCACCTGGCAAATACGTATCGTCAGAATTCAACCAGCCGATAATCTCTCCTTGCGCCATCGCCAAGCCTTTGTTGATGGCGTGCGACTGACCGCGGTCTGGTTCGGAGATATAGCGCAGCCGACTGTCTGCTTGAGCATTTCTTTGCAGGATGGACAGGGTGTTATCGGTAGAACCACCGTCTACGACGATATGTTCAATATGCCGGTAATCTTGCTGCAGTACGCTGTCAATGGTCTCTTGAATAAATTTCCCCTGATTAAATGACGGGGTAATGATCGTGACCAATGGAAATGGCGAATTCGACACTGGATCACTCCCTTGCATGGAATATCTATCTATCATGATATGTACAAGAAGATCGATTGGTTTTAGGGAAGTTGTATTATTTCGGGGGCGGAACGTGCGCAAGATTTCTGCGTGGGCAGCCGGATCGATCTGGCTTCCTGGTATTGCCTTTGCCACCAAGCTGACACGGCCTGCCTTATAACCGTTGAATTCACCGGACTCCAGCGTACGGATTGTGTGTGGAAGGGGTTCAAACAGTGTATTCTCCAGCATTTCCAAGACGCATGGCACAGTGGGGAGCCACCAGGTGGTATCATCCTGATAGATCCGATTCATTCTTCCAGGGGTTCCGTTCAACACCATTTTGGATTCATTCGAATGAAGGATGGCAGCTGTCTCCAACAGCAAGTGCCCTCCTGTTTTCACGACACTTCGGCATTGGGAGAGGGTCCAGAGCGGATCGCGCACGTGGTAGAGGAGTCCGAGGTGCTGGACGATATCAAACAGGTTGTGGTGGATTTGTTTAGGAAAAGGCATCTTTGTACTCATATCGTCCATGAGAAAAACCTGGAGGCCCTCCCACATGCCGTCGAAGCTGGCCAAATCAAGGACGCGCTTTCCTTCGTAGGAAAGATTCTTTCTGGTCTCGCGAGTCATCGCCCACAAATCTTCAAGGATCGAGATTCCCGGTGTAAAGATACCGGGGCGAAGCTCGATTTTGTGATACCATTTGCGTTTGCTTATTTCTATTAGGATCTCTTCATTTGTCCAGTTGCCACCCAAACTTTCTACCTCCTTCTTGCTAGACAGCGAGCGAACTCTGCTGTATTTAATGTACGGTTGCACCATAGGATACGTGCGGATGCTTGGTACCCCGCCGCGCTCTCGCAACATATGGTAAACAAGAGTGAGTAAAAGGGAGGTACGCGGATGACCTTGCCTATCGTTCTCATCCATCGCGGTGACGATACCTATTTGTCCTACAGCCTGCGGCAGGCAAAAGTGAGTAATCCTGACGCATCTGTTTTCCTGCTAGGGACAGCGATCAATCAACACTTCGCCAGTGATGGCATTACTCATGTCATGATCCATTCCTACATGCAGTCTGCCTCTGCGTTTGCCCCGATCTATAAACACATGCACATTATGCCACTCAGCTACAACCTGTTTTGTTTCCAAAGATGGTTTGTGTTGCGGGACTTCATGCGTGACAACCAGATCCAGGCCTGCTGTTATATCGATTCCGATGTCATGCTGTACGAAAACGTGAACAATCCGATATACCACGATTTCAAGATGGAGTTCGTCTGGACCAACTTTGTCAGTCTGGATTTGCTGGACCGTTTTTGCGCGTTTACGACGACCTATTTTGCCAACACGATGCTCTACGGGCAGCTGGTTCAGGAGACGAAGCAGCTAGGACACCTGAGCAACAACCTGCCGCTCGTCTCAGACATGGTGGTCGGACTTTTATTTTTGCGTCAGTTTCCTCAATATACCTACACACACGGAAGATACGATGACCGGATGTTCGATGAAAATATCAATCGTCCGATTTGGGCAGAGAGTCTGGAGGGGAAACGAAAGGTATATCTGAACGATGGGCAGCTCTACACGAAGGATGTCGCAAGCAAGGCGTATATACGCCTCAACTCTCTGCATTTTCAAGGAACCGTGATGAAAGATTTCATGTCTTTCTTTTTCACGCCGCATCTCTCGAAGAAAGGCAGTTTTTACTTTGATTATCAAACACGTCTGTGGATGCCTACCGTTTTGACGTAACCGCCCAAGGTTTGGGAGAAGCCTAGCGTGGGTTGTAAGTCGGTAGGCTGGTAGGCAGCTATGAAATCCCTACGGGTGAGCTGACCATTTTCATGGAATGGCAGAGCATCTACCTCGTCATGTTCATATGATGCGTTATACACTTTGATAATGGACAGAGGTGGCCGGGATGAAACTGATATTGCTATCAGGGGGGGCCGGCAAAAGACTGTGGCCGCTCTCCAATGATGCAAGGTCGAAACAATTCTTGAAATTGATCCACAATGCACACGGCGAGCCGGAATCCATGGTTCAGCGAGTATGGAGACAGTTGGCCGCTTATCAGTGGTCAAACGAAGCTTATATATCAACGAGTCGTTCACATATGGATCTGCTGCAGAGTCAATTGGGTGAGGATGTACCCTTGATCATCGAACCAGACAAACGGGATACCTTTCCAGCGATTGCTCTGGCAGCCACGTATCTGCATTCCTGCGTCGGAGTCGAACCGGATGAAGTCGTGATCGTCATGCCGGTCGATTCCTATGTCGAGACCTCATTCTGGGGGAAACTCAATGAATTAGAGAGTGCCCTGCTGCAATCCGAAGCCGATCTTGCTCTGATTGGAGTGGCCCCTACTTACGCATCGACGAAATATGGCTATATCGTCCCTAAACAGAAACCAGAAGGCAATAAATCGCCTGCCTTCTATCATCAGGTCGCTAGTTTCAAAGAAAAACCGGATCAGAATCAGGCAGAGGCATTGTTGAAAAAACAGGCTCTTTGGAACTGTGGCATCTTCTCTTTCCGCCTCGGATACCTACTCGATGTGTTGAAAAGCAAAGGAATCCCAACCAGTTACGACCAGCTTCTACAAAACTATCTTGCCTTGCAACCGATCAGCTTCGACTACGAGGTAGTCGAAAAAGCGAAAAAGGTCGTGGTGGTTCCCTATCAAGGATATTGGAAGGATCTGGGGACCTGGAATACGCTGACGGAAGAAATGAATGTCCATTCGGTGGGACGGGTCGTTTGGGATGAAGAATCTAGCAACACTCATGTGATTAACGAGCTGGATATTCCCATCGTGTCGATTGGCCTGTCTGATATGGTGATCGCTGCGAGTCTGGACGGAATCCTGATCGCATCGAAGGAAAAAAGCCATCGGATCAAAGAAATGCCAGTGGATTGGAAGCAAAGACCGATGGTTGAAGAAAAGCGCTGGGGGTATTATCGTGTCCTTCATTACAGGACGACAGAGGAAGGAACAGAGGTACTGACCAAAGCACTGCACGTTTATGCGAACAAGAATTTGAGCTATCAGCTCCATCAGCAGCGCAGTGAAGTGTGGACGATTGTGGCGGGCGAAGGAGAGTTTGTCTTAAATGACCGCATCATTCGGATCGGACCAGGAGATGTCCTGGAAATACCGGTTGGTGCCAAGCATGCGGTACGCGCCAGCAAAGATCTGGAGATCATTGAGGTGCAATTGGGGAGCAAGCTGATCGAAGAGGATATCGTCCGTCTCGCCATGACATGGGAAGAGATCATGGAGCAAGTGAGAGCGGGAGATGAGGAACATGATCAATAAAGCATTTTGGCGAAACAAACACGTATTGATTACCGGACACACCGGGTTCAAGGGCGCTTGGCTGTGCATATGGCTGGAGGCATTGGGTGCCCGGGTGTCCGGTTTTGCTTTGGCGCCGCCTACCAGTCCCAGCTTGTTTCAACTCAGCGGTGTCGAGCAGCGAATTTCCTCGCAAACAGGGGATATTCGCCGTATGGAAGAGCTTGAGCAGGCGATTTTTCGAGCACAGCCTGAGATCGTCATTCACATGGCT
Source organism: Brevibacillus sp. AY1 (assembly GCF_029870785.1). NCBI lineage: Bacteria > Bacillati > Bacillota > Bacilli > Caryophanales > Paenibacillaceae > Brevibacillus > Brevibacillus sp. AY1. Next base: position 90,144 of record NZ_JAFLPN010000010.1, on the reverse strand, counting down.
GCCCAGCCTCTAGTGAGTTACGGCTATGAGAATCCGCTGGAAACCTATGAAACCAATGTGATGGGCACGGTTCATCTGCTGGAAGCTGTCAGGCGTGCCAGTCTGCAGGGGATGCCGATTCGTGCTGTGCTTATGGTGACGACCGACAAATGCTACGAGAATCGGGAGTGGGTCTGGGGATATCGTGAGCAGGAACCATTGGGAGGACGTGACCCGTACTCCAACAGCAAAGCGTGCACGGAGTTTGTGACGACCTGTTATCGGGAATCTTTCTTCTCGGCGGGCAGTGGTTCACGGGTGGCAGTAGCATCTGCGAGAGCGGGCAATGTCATTGGAGGAGGAGATTGGGCACGCGACCGCTTGATACCGGATTGTCTCGATTCCCTCATGAATCATCGACCGATCATTCTCCGAAATCCGGATGCGGTCCGGCCGTGGCAGCATGTGCTAGAGCCATTGGGCGGCTACCTGATGCTGATTGAGAAGATGTGGGAGAATGCAGCCCGTTTTTCGCAAAGCTACAACTTTGGGCCGAATGAAGAAGATGCTCGTACGGTCGCTTGGATGGTACAGAAGCTATGTGAGAAATGGGGAACAGAGGCTAGCTTTGAAATCGAGCAACAAGCAACCTGGCATGAGGCCAAATATTTGAAGCTCGATTGCTCCAAGGCAAAAGCCGAACTGGGCTGGCACCCGAAATGGACGAGTGAAGAGGCTTTGGATCGAATCATTGAGTGGACTCGCTGCTATCAGCAGGCAGGGAATATACGGGACCTGTGTCTGCAACAAATCACACAGTATATGGACGGGGTGCAGGAGTAGTGAACTGGCGATGAGGAAAGGAGGGGTTGATGTGAAGGTGGTCATTCTAGCTGGGGGGTTCGGGACGCGGATCGGGGAAGAAACGCATTTAAGGCCCAAGCCATTGATCGAGATCGGTGAGAGGCCGATCATCTCCCATATCATGTCGATCTATTCTCATTATGGATACAACGACTTCATCATCTGCCTGGGCTACAAGGGCTATATGATCAAAGACTACTTCGCCCACTATTTCCTGCATCAGTCCGATGTTACGTTTGATTTTCGAAATGACAACGAGATGATTTTGCACAATCGTCGAACTGAGCCCTGGAGAGTAACCTTGGTTGACACAGGCAAGGACACGGGCACGGGAGGACGGATAAAGCGAATCCAGCCTTACGTGGGACAAGAGACCTTCATGCTGACCTACGGGGATGGAGTGGCGGATATTGATATTCGTGCGCTGGTCGCGTACCACCAGGTGCACGGCAAGCTGACGACGATCACAGCTACACAGCCACCAGGAAGATTCGGCTCACTGGACCTGACGTCAGGGCATGAAGTACGCGGTTTTCAGGAAAAGCCAAAGGGCGATGGCGGATGGATCAATGCAGGATTTTTTGTGATGGAGCCAGGAGTGTTCGACTACCTTGGTGATGACACGTCAATCTTGGAAAAGGAGCCCCTTGAATCACTGGCCAGAGCAGGGGAGCTGGTCGCCTATCCGCTAGCGGGCTTTTGGCAGCCGATGGACACGCTGCGGGATAAGAACTATTTGGAGACTTTGTGGAAAAAAGGAGAGGCACCGTGGCGAAGATAGGAGGGACGCCATGCGGGTACTTGTGACAGGGGCTACAGGCTTTTTGGGCAGCCACCTCGTGAAGGCATTGCTGCATGATGGGCATGACGTCCACATCCTGAAGCGAAGGGACTCGAACTGCTGGCGGCTTGCAGATGTGCAAAGCGATCTGTATAGCCATGATCGGGAAGAGACGAAGATCGACAGGCTCTTCCAGGAAGGGGGAGGCTATGATGCAGTCATGCATGCCGCGACCTCCTATGGGCGAAACGGGGAAAGCTATCGCGCCGTACTGGAAGCAAATGTAGCCCTCCCTCTTCAGCTGCTCGAAGCCTGTATTCGCTATGAAACGCCGTTGTTTTTCAATACGGATACCTTTTCGAATACGGCTCAAGGATCGATCGAACGACTGATTGGGTATCATCTGACGAAAAGACATTTCCTGGAGTGGGGACAGCATCTGGTCAAAACGGCCTCCATTCGCTTTGTGAACATGAGGCTGGAGCACTTATACGGCCCCGCAGATTCGCCAGATAAATTCATTCCGTACGTCGTCAAAAGCTGTCTGGAAAACCACATGGAATTGCCGCTGACTGCGGGTGAGCAAAAAAGAGATTTCATTCATGTTCAGGATGCCGTCAGGGCTTATGTCCTTTTGCTCCGGCAAGGTGTGAAAATGCCAACCTCCTTTAGCGAGTTTCAGGTTGGGAGCGGTACTGCTACTCCGATCAAAACGCTCGTGCACAGCATTCATGCCATGACCGGATCTACGACATGCCTTCGCTTTGGCGCATTGCCCTATCCCCTGCAAGAGATCATGCACTCACAGGCGGATGTAGAACCATTGCAGCGCTATGGATGGCATAGTCAAATCAGTCTTGAAGAGGGACTTCTCTCCGTGATCGAGGAGCAAGGGGGAGGCAAGCATGACCATTTTCAAAAATGAAAAAGGCGTGGCGCAGAGGATGAGCGCCACGCTTTTGTATTGCGTATAAGAAAGTTTAAGCACTTCACCGTAGCAAAGCGAAAACTGGACTTGATAAATACTTTCTTATCCCCATGCTTTTTTGTTGGTGCAGTACAGATCACCGTGAAAGGGTTTGATCATCTCCAGGAGCGAGTCGTAATCCGTGACCTTGACTACTTGATCATCACGGCGAATCAAGTACATATTGGCATACATGCTTTGCAGGAGGGTAAACAAATCTAGCGGATTTTTGCCAAAATTGTTGACCATGCTATCCAGGTTGAACTCGATGACCAGATCAGGATCGAATCGTCGAAAGGTTTCTGCACCCCCCTGAAGGACTTCCATCTCAGAGCCTTCTACATCGACCTTGATGATGTCGATTCGCTCCAAAGCACTTGTTATGACCCAATCATCGAGGCGAACACAAGTGATCTGGCTGGAAGAACCGGTGGAATCGGTTTGTTTGGTATCGATAAATGACCACCCGCCACCGTGAGCCACCTCCCGAAAAGAGATGGTACCATTTCGATCAAAGACGCCAAGCTTGAGTGGTTCGATATTCCGAATGCTGTTATCGGCTATGGTTTGCACCAGATAGCCGTAATTGACGTTCGAAGGCTCGAAGGCGTAGACCTTTCCTTTTTTCGCCAGGTGGCTGAAAGCGAGTGAGATCGTACCCAGATTGGCGCCGATATCCAAACAAACCGCATCAGGGGCGACGACACGGCGGAGCAGATTCATGACGTACGCTTCATAATAACCGTTCTCCAGCTCCATATAGTACAGGACGCTTTGATCAGACTCACTGCCGTAGAGGGTGAAAGACTTTTGGTCAAAAGGCAAGTGGAACTCCATCTTCTTCAATGGGGAAATCCCTCCTTTTATGGGAGATGGATGCGGATGATGTCATTCTTCACTGTAAATTGCATGTCAGGGCGTTTTTGCTGGACGTAGTCCTTTAGCTCAGCGATGGTTGGATAGTCTTTCAGAAACGGGTTTTTTCCAATGAAGCACCGCGCATCATCCACGAGAATGACGTGATTCGGAACGGAATGGTTCAAGATGACATCCAGCTCTTGCAGGATGGGGGTGTCTATATCGCCTTTTGCCGCTTCGGTAGACAGGGGGATGTAATGACCATCCAGCCAGAACAGGCAAGGTGTGTGGATGGTCGAGAGCAGCGGAGGCAGCTTCTGCGCACTATCGCCAAGGATGATTTTGACATGGCGGTCAGGTGCAAAATGCTTGGCTGCGTTCTGGTAGAGTGATTTCTCCAGTTCAATAGAGTAGATCCGTTCGAAGTGCTGTTTTGTAGATTCAATCATGGCACCTTGATAGGTTCCCGTTTCAATAAGCGTTCGAAGGGAGAAGGTATTGGCGTGTTCCAGAACGGTATTGACCTTCACGTCGTATGTGGGTGACTCCAGGAGCCAGAAATCCCACGTTTCCTGGGCGCTTAATGCAAAGGGTATGCGGTACTCCGTGCGCCACACCCGCAGAATTTCATCCATTCTTGACATCAGGTGACCTCCTTAACTGCTTGTTTTGCGAAGTACCGATTGAAAGACAGCAAGGGTTTGTCGTGCGCATTTATCCCAGGAGAAAAGGGTTGCTTGTCGCGTACCCTTGGCGACAAGATCGGCTCTGATGGCTGGATCCGACATCGCGGCTATCTTAACGGCAATATCCTCTGGTACGTGGGGGTCAAATAACAGCGCTGCCTGACCTACGACCTCTGGGATGCTCCCTGCGTTGGAGCAGATGATGGGAATATTCGAGCGCATGGCTTCGACGAGCGGGATCCCAAATCCCTCGAATAAGGAAGGAAAGCACAGAAAATGTGCATTTCGATACAGCGAGGGCATTTCGTCCTGCGGAATGTAGTTCAGCCATTTGATCTGATCCCATAATTGATGCTGTGATATCGCGTTGATGACCGTTTGGTGTGCTTCCTGAGGAAAGCCGGTAAAGACCATATTCACCTTGTAATTGTAGGTGTTGCGCAAGATAGCGAGCGCCTGAATCAGGGAGAGATGGTTTTTATGCCGCCAGGTGTTAGCCGGAAAAAGGCCGTAATGATCAGGAAGCTGGTATTTTAGACGGAATACCTGATCCTGTTCAGGGCGCATCGGCAAGGAAAATTCCCCGGAGGAATCCAGGTGAACAGCATGTACTTTGTGCGGAGGCAGCTGGAATTTCTCCAGGATGGATCGACGGGAGAATTCGGACAGGGTCAGGACAGCGCTGCTTTTTTGGGCTGACGACTGGTAGTTCTCACGTCTCCATTGCAGCACAGGCGCATCGAAAAACTGGGGATAAAATTCATGCTGAATATCCGGGATGTTGATGACGCTTGGAATGGTCACATCGATCGGCTGCAAGATCAGCAGGGGGCAGAACCACAAATCGAGTCGCAGGGCTTGAATCTGTTGATGAAAAAGCTCATGCGCTCTCGATATGTCGTGAAACAGGATTTTGTGCAGATGACGGCCTTCCGAAAAAGTGTGGAAGTTGTGCGTGCTTAAAAACAGGTACCACTCATGAGCCTCGTTGTTTTTCTGTGAATACGAAATCAGATTGCGCACGTATTGCTCCATCCCGCCAATTTTTCCAGGTATGACGGCAAGCAGGTTAACGCCAATTCTCAAGACCGGCCCCCTCCTTTGGAAACGGCTGTCCGATACCAATCGATGGTTTGCTGCAAACCTTGTGGCAAGGGCGTCGAGGCTTCGAATTGGAAATATTCCTTGGCTCGCCCTACATCCAGCTTGCGTCTCGGTTGCCCATCAGGCCTGCTTCTGTCCCAAATGATGGTTCCGGTATACCCGCATTTTTCTTTGATCCATTCTGCCAACTGGCGAATCGTCATCTCTTCACCAGATCCAATATTGACGGGTTCGTTTCCATCATAGCGCTCCGTCGCCAGAACGATCGCCCGCGCAGCATCCTCTACATAAATGAACTCTCTCGTTACTTCGCCGCTTCCCCAAAGGACGATGCTGTCTTGACCCGATGCCTGAGCGTCAAGGCATTTTCGGATGATGGCCGGAATGACGTGAGAGGTTTCCAGATCGAAGTTGTCATAGGGTCCGTACAGGTTGACCGGCAACAGATAGATCGAGTTGAAGCCGTACTGCTGCCGATAAGCCTGCGATTGGACCAGCATCATTTTTTTGGCCAAGCCATAGGGGGCATTGGTCTCTTCGGGATAGCCGTTCCACAGCTCTTCCTCCATAAACGGTACAGGCGTGTATTTGGGATAGGAGCATATCGTTCCAATGGCCACGAATTTCTCGATGCCGAACAGACGGGAGTGTTCGAGGAGCTGAGCACCCATGATCAGGTTGTCGTAGAAAAAGGAACCTGGATTTTTTTGATTGGCAGCAATTCCTCCCACCACCGCAGCCAAATGAATGATGATATCCGGTCGATAGGTTTGCAGCATGAGAACGATATCCGCCTCCTTGCGCAGATCAAACTGACTGCTGCGCGGAATGAAGATATGCTCACAGCCCCGCAGGTTCAGCTGCTTCACGACATGTCTGCCCAAAAATCCCGCTCCGCCTGTTACAACGATTCGTTTTCGTGTGAGATCGATCATGGAGTGACACACCGTCCTTTCTTTATGGATGTCAAAAAATAGGCGAGGGTTTTCTTTTTTCTTTCATCCATTGCTGAAGGGTACTGTTCCCTTTGAGAAAATGATGGTAAAAGGCGTATTCCTCGTCAGAAAGAGGCATGATTTGCTCTGCCACAAAGCTGACTGTTCGTTTTCCTAGCTCCGATCGGGGATCTTCCTTGACGAATTGCCTGCTGGACAGGATTTCCACGGAGCAACCTGGACCTGGCGAATCGATAGGGATTTCCAAGGTGAAGTCATTGCCGCCTGAGGTACGGATAGGGACCAGATTCCCGTCGACCAGGACGTGGAATTGCAAGGGCAGTGTGGGAATGGTCTGTGAGCCGTGGACGACGAGCGTATGCAACGGGTACTCGGGGTCAATTTCGAGGTGGATGCGCAAGTATGGGGGAGCCCACTGATCGGCAAAGCGATTAGACGATGCCAGTTTCGGGGTTTTTCCGAATAAATGGTAGGTTTTGAACAGATCCAGGAACCAGAAAACGCCCTTCTCGCGATAATCCTTTAAAAAGTGAAGCAGCCATTCATTGGCTACAGTTCCGAAATGCTTCATACTGGTTTTCATAATTTCAGGGAAGCCGATATCGATCAGGCTGGTCACGGACTTACAGGCATCGTGCAAGCGGGAGGAGGCGAGATAGTCTTCCATCCAACCGATGGTAAACCTGGCGGAGATGCGCAGCCACAGGTCGTAATCCATGCAAAAATGCAGATCTTCATCGACACCGCCAACATCCTCTAGCACGTGCTTGCGAATGAATGCGGTAGGCTGGCAAATAATGCAGTGGTAAAACATTTTTTTGCGATCAAATGGGACCCACGGATATTTGTACATGATTTTATTTTTCTCGTTGATGTGCAGCCCTTTTCCATACACCATCGCCCAATCGGGATGACTGGTCAGGCTGTTGACTGCCTTCGTCACCGCTTGCGGGAAGTACGTATCGTCGGAATTCAGCCAACCGATGATCTCGCCCTTCGCCATTTGTAATCCTTTGTTTATGGCATGCGATTGACCGCGATCAGGTTCGGAGATATAGCGAAAGCGATCACCGAGCTGCTGACTGTACTGCTTCAGAATCGTCTGCGTGCCATCCGTGGAGCCGCCATCGACTACGATATGTTCGATCGCCGGATAATCCTGCCGGCATACACTGTCGATCGTCTGTTGAATAAAAGCAGCCTGGTTATAGGACGGAGTAATAATCGATACCAGTGGCATGGAATGATTGTTCAACAGTTGTCCCTCCCTGACTTCTTGCGGTCATGCAGTACAATGCGCCAGTAATTCAGCAGATCGTGCATTGTGGTTGCAAAAGGGATCTGAGGAGCCCAGCCAGTCTTGGCTCGAAAGGCGGAGGAATCTCCTACGAGAATCTCGACATCAGACGGCCGCAGACGATCCGCATCCACTTCGATGGCGACCTTAACGTCTGTAAAGGAGAGCAGGGTTTGCAGCACTTGTTCAATCGTATACGCCGTGCCGGAAGACAGATTGTAGACTTCACCAGCGTCACCGTGCTCCAGTGCCAGCCAATAGGCTTTGACAATGTCGCGGACATCAGAAAAGTCACGTTTCGCCTGCAGATTGCCAACGAGTACCTTTGGCGGCTGCAACCCTCGTTCAATCTGGGCGATCTGCTTGGCAAAGTTCGAGGTGACGAAGTACTCTCCCCTCCCTGGTCCTGTGTGATTAAACGTACGAGTGCGAATGATTGGGATTCCGTAGCTCTGGAAGTACTGAAAGCCGAGATAGTCTTGTGCGATTTTACTCACTGCATAAGGATTGAGGGGTCTTAGGGGATTGTTCTCTTTGACGGGTGTCTCATGAGGATAGACCAGTCCATACTCTTCACTTGAGCATGCGATATGGATCTTACAGTTCAGATCCAATTTGCGCACGGCTTCCAGGATGTGAATTTGACAGACTAGATTGTTGACCAGCGTCTCGGAGGGAGAGTTCCACGAGGTTGGGACAAAGCTTTGCGCAGCTAGATGGAAGATCAGGTCAGGCTGTATCTCTTTAAGCATGAGATGGACGGAGTGGGGGTCCCGTAATTCACATTCGACGAGATGAATCTGATCGGTCAGGTGTTTGAGAAGATCCATGTTACTTCTCACGCGGAAGGTGCCACATACCTCTACATCTCCTCGGGAGATCAGGTACTCAGCCAGGTGACTGCCAGCAAATCCGGTAATTCCCGTAACCAGTGCTCTCAATGGACAACCTCCTTTTGTCGAGCGCGTGAAGGGTCGACTCTCCTGCATGACAGGTTCGTCCTTGCAGGAGATAGGAATGGAGCAGTCTACCCTGTTATTCATATGGTTTGGAGGAGAACATGCCACGGCACTCGCCTTGCAGCAAGAGGACTTTCAGCGCATACACAGGGCATTCGTCCAGATCGGCTCACATTTTTTGCAATGTTCAACACTTGACCACGCTTTGTCGACGATCGAGCCATACAATAGTTCGAAACGACAGCAGCATAGGAGGTTGAAGATGGCTTCTACGATCAATCTGTATGAAAAAAAAATCTTCTCCCAGAACGGAGAGGATGGAATGATTGAGGAGATTTTCACGCGAATCGGTACGACCAACCGCTTTTTTGTGGAATTTGGTGTAGAAGACGGAATGGAGTGCTTGACGCGTCATTTGCTGGTCCATCATGGGTGGTCAGGAGTGATGATGGAGGGGAGCGAATCACATTTTCGAAATCTGGTGGCGAATACGGCGATGTACCCACAAGTGCATGTCAGTCATCAGTTCATCACACACGACAATGTTCCCGGACTTTTTAAAGCACATGGCGTTCCTAACGAGTTTGACCTGCTGGTGATCGACATTGACGGGAATGACTACTGGGTGTGGCAGGCGCTCGACGCTTACAAGCCAAGGCTCGTCGTGATTGAATACAATGCCTCGTACCCGCCGCCGCAGAAAATGGTCATCCCGTACATGGAGAACTTTTGCTGGGATGGGACTTCTTATTTCGGCGCCAGTTTAAGTTCGCTTGAAGCGTTAGGTAAAAAACTGGGGTATGCCTTGGTCGGTACGGACACGCGTGGGGTCAATGCCTTTTTCGTACGTCAGGATCTTCTCGCAGCTTTAGGTTTTCCAGCCCTTCCAGCGAAGTTAGCGTACCATCCACCGCGATATGGCCCGGACAAAGGGGGACACCCGCATCGCAGTGGCCCGATTTTGGAGATCTAGCATGCCTATGGTGAACCGATCAGTCGGATTAGCTCCTGTTTGAGGAGGGCGAGTTTTTCGGTACTGTCCTCGAGGGAGATTCCTTTCGTTCCGATGTAGAGCTTGATCTTTGGCTCCGTACCAGAGGGGCGAATACAAAACCAGGCATCACCCTCCAATCCGAACTTGAGCACATCCGAGCGGGGGAGCATCAGCGGCTCGCAGCTTCCTTTTTCCAGATCAAAGCGTATGCCCTCCAGGTAATCCTCCCTGTAGATCACGCGATAGCCGAGGAGCGAAGGAAGGGGGGTGCTGCGAAGAGAGGACATCATGGCAGTCATGGACTCCACACCTTGAATTCCTTTGTATGTGAGCGTATGCAGTTCCTCGCAGTAGAACCCGTAGCGATCAAACAGCTGTTGCAAGGCATCGAGGAGACTTTCCTTTCTAGCTTTGTGATAGGTGCACAGGTCAGCGAGCAGGAGCGCACTTTGGACCGCATCCTTGTCTCGGACAAAATCCCCGACCAGCATCCCGTAGCTCTCCTCATACCCGAATTGAAACACATACTGACCGCTTTTCTCGTATTCGGCTATTTTTTCGCCAATGTATTTAAAACCTGTCAAGGTATCTTCGGTCACCAGTCCAAAATCTCGGGCGATCTGACTGCCCAGCTCGGAGGTGACGATGGTCTTCATCATGATCCCGTTGTCTGGGAGCGTGCCTTTGTTTTTCTTTTGGTTCAATACATCGTACAGCAGCAGGGCGCCGATCTGGTTACCCGTGAGTGGCACATAGTCACCTGTCGTGTTTTTGACCAGAACCCCGATACGGTCGCCATCCGGGTCAGTACCGATGATCAGATCTGCATGTGCCGCCTTCGCATCGCGGATCGCCAAGGCAAATGCCTGGGGGTCTTCGGGATTGGGGGAGGAGACTGAGGAAAAGTCAGGGTCCGGATCAGCCTGCTCCTGCACAAGTGCGACCTGCTGATAGCCAAAAGCGGCCAGACCCTTGCTGATGGCTTCACCTGTCGTACCGTGAAGCGGTGTAAAAATGATCCGAACATCGTCACGAGCAGACGCAGACAAATGGGTGTGCAGGCGAATACTCTTTACCTGCTCCAGATATGCCTCAAGGACAGAATCGCCAATCGTAGAAAGCATCCCTGTCTGCCGCAATTCCCTTTCGTCTGCGACCTCGATGGCTAGTTCGTCACCGGTTTCCTGGATAAGCGCCATCAGCTTGTCAGCAGTATCAGGGGTGATTTGTGCACCATCGGAGCCATACACCTTGTAGCCGTTGTATGAAGCAGGGTTATGGCTGGCTGTAATGACGATGCCGGCTATGGCGGCTAGATGGCGCACCGCAAAGGACAGGAGGGGAGTGGGGAATACACGGTCGAAAAGATAGACGCGAATTCCGTGCTTGCCCAGCACTTTGGCCGCTTCTTCTGCAAACAAAGGAGACTTGTGGCGGGAGTCATAAGCGATGACGACCCCCGACTGCCTGGCTTGCTCTCCCTGTGAGAGCAGGTAGCGGGAGAGCGCTTCTGTTGCCTTGCGGATGGTGTAGATATTTATTCGGTTGGTGCCTGGACCCAATTCTCCCCTCATTCCGCCAGTCCCAAAATCGATCGTTCGATAAAAGTGTTCCACGACAAGCGATTCATCTGTTTGAATGGCGTCCAAAGCGGATCGCATTTCCGCGTCAAGAGCCGGGAAGTTCAGCCAGCGTTGATAGGCAGCTCTCCATGTTTCATGCATGTCAAATCTTCCTTTCAAGAATGAATCGATCATGTACCATACTGTTACCTTATTGACAACCTAGAAAATGCGTGCGGCAACAAGGCACAAACGGCTGGCATTCACAATATACAAGTCAGTGATGGCTATTATTCATATTGGGGGGGAGCCGATGAAAACAGCTTTTATCACGGGGATCACCGGTCAGGACGGCGCATATCTGGCTAAATTCCTGCTGGAAAAAGGGTATTGCGTAGTCGGATTGGTTCCCCGTCGGAGCACTGCGAATCTTTGGAGATTGGAGTATCTGCAGATAGCAGATCAGGTGAGATATGAAGATGGGGATTTGCTTGACGTAACCTCGCTGATTCGTGCGATGAAAAGAAGCAAGCCGGATGAAGTGTATCACTTGGCAGCGCAAAGCTTCGTCGGCTCTTCATGGGAACAACCGATCCTGACCGCACAAGCAACGGGGATGGGCGTCCTGCACGTACTGGAAGCGATTCGGGAGACTGACCCTTCCATCCGTATGTACCAGGCCTCTTCCAGTGAGCTTTACGGATTGATTCAGGAGCCCCAGCAATCGGAACAGACGCCCTTTTACCCCAGAAGTCCGTATGCTGTGTCCAAATTGTTCGGCTACTGGATGACGAAAAATTACCGGGAGAGCTTTCAGATGTATACCTGCAATGGAATTTTGTTCAATCATGAATCACCACTGCGAGGTCCGGAATTCGTGACGCGCAAAGTGACACAGGCCGTAGCCCAGATTGTGTCAGGAAGCCAGAAGGAACTGCGGCTGGGTAATATTTTTGCGAAGCGGGATTGGGGTTTTGCAGGAGATTTTGTGGAGGCTATGTGGCTGATGCTGCAGCAGGAAGAGCCGGATGACTATGTGATTGCCACCGGAGAAACGACCACGGTGGAGGAAATGTGCAAGGTTGCATTTGATTACGTTGGGCTGAATTATCAGGATTATCTGGTGATTGATCCACAACTCTACCGACCAGCAGAAGTAGACATTCTATTGGGCAATCCCGCCAAGGCCAAGCAAAAGCTGGGATGGTATCCCAAAACAAAGTGGCAGGATCTCATACACATGATGGTGGAAGCAGATCTGCAACGGAACGGAAAATAACAACACTTGGTAAATAGGCACCCCAAAACGCTGATAAAGCAGGGTATTGGGGTGTTTTGTCTATTGTTTTTTAATAGGGTTACCTATTATGATAAATATACGTGTTATATTCTTTTATGGGCTGACCTGTTATCGGGCGAATTGTATAAGAAGTAAACAGAAACAGCGGAAAAATGGGTGATTTCCACCTTGTTCGAAGATTGGCACAATATTTGCTTATTATCAAACCAACAAGGATTCCAACACATAGAAAAAGGAGACTTGTTATGAATGTGGTAGTCAACGTATACCGGGGGGAACAGGTAGAGAGCTCTCATCTCGGTCACATCGCAGTAGTCGATCAACACGGGACCTTGCTCTATTCTTACGGTGATCCGCAGCGACTTACCTTTGCCCGGTCCAGCATGAAACCCTTGCAGGCGATCCCGATCGTGGAAACAGGAACAGCAGATCGGTACCAGTTGGAACCGGCCGATTTATCTCTTTGCTGCGCTTCGCATAGTGGAGAGCCTCGTCATCGCCAGCGTGCACTGGGCATGCTTGAGCGAGCAGGACAGCTCGAAGCAACGCTGCAATGCGGCACCCATGTGCCAAGGCATGAGGACAGCTACAAGGAGCTGATACTTGCAGGGAAGCAGCTGACCCCTGTGTACAGCAACTGCTCGGGCAAGCACGCTGGAATGATCGCGACAGCCACTCATATGGGAGAGGACGTAGCGACATATCTTCTGCCGGATCATCCCGTCCAGCAGCGGATTATGGATGTTGTGGAAGACATTACGGGATATCCGAAAGAGAAGATTCAGTTGGGAACGGACGGCTGCGGCGTACCTGTACATCGCTTGCCGCTTGCCAACTACGCCTGGGCATTCGCGAAGCTGGCCAAGCCGGAAGCGATCTCCAATCCCGTTCGCCGGGATGCGGCGAAAAGAGTCGTAGAGGCGATGATTGCCCATCCGGAAATGGTCGGAGGAGAAAATCGCTACTGCACTGACCTCATGACAGCGTACAAGGGCAGGATCGTCGGAAAAGCAGGTGCAGAATCCGTCTACTGCCTGGGAGACCGCGAACGGGGAATTGGCATAGCGGTCAAAATCGAGGATGGCGGAGCGCGCGCAATCAACCCGGTGGTCAACGAAGTTCTTCGTCAGCTGGGAATCGATCTGGATGGCGCTTGGAAAGAGCTTCATGCTTACACCAATCCGCCTATTACCAACATGAGTGGTACCGTTGTCGGTCGTATTGAGACGACCTTCCAGCTGAAGCCGGAGAATGTTTCAATCTGTTAATAAATGGCCGATCTTGAAGAAAAGCCATTTGTTATATGTGTTTTTTCAGAATAAAGGGGGTACATGCATGAACATGAAAAAAGGATGGAAAGTGCTGAGCACGGCAGCCCTGCTGGCTGTTCTGGTCGTGACAGGGTGCAGTCAAACAGCGGCTCCAGCGCCACAGGATTCGGGAGCTGGGACGGGCACAGGTCAACAACAGGAGACGGCACCTGCTGGACAAGCTGACATGACCGCAAAGCTGCGCCTCAACCTAAAGACAGAGCCACCTTCTTTGGATCCGCCGAAAGGCTTTGACAGTACGTCCAATGAAGTGCTGAACGCTACGATGGAGGGTCTGGCTCGCCTGGACCAAAACCACGTACCTCAGCCCGCAATGGCTGAGAAGTGGTCGATCAGTGAAGACGGCAAAACGTACACCTTCACCCTGCGCGATACAAAATGGTCCAACGGAGATCCTGTGACCGCGCACGACTTCGAGTTTGCATTCAAACGCATTCTCGATCCGAACAATGCGTTCCCCTCTGCTTTCCTTGCTTATTACATCGATGGAGCTGAGGCTTACAACAAAGGGGAAGGGAATGCGGACGGCGTCAAAGTAAAGGCAGTCGATGACAAGACCTTCGAAGTGCAGCTCAAGGCGCCAGCCGGCTATTTCTTGCATATCATCACGCAGCCAACCTTCTTCCCTGTCAATAAAAAGGTCGTGGAGAGCAATCCGAAATGGGCGGAGAACGCCTCTTCCATCGTGACCAACGGACCGTTCAAAATGGAAGATTGGGTCCATGACCAATCCGTCAAAGTGGTCAAGCATGACGGCTATTGGGACAAGGATTCCGTGAAGTACGCGGGCATTGACTGGGTGATGGTCAATGATGAAAACACGCAGTACCAAATGTACAAGACCGGAGAACTGGACATGATCCAGACCGTTCCGATCGACCTCAAGCAAAAGCTGATTGATTCAGGCGAAGCAAAAGTAGAACCGGAAGCAGCCATCTACTACTATCGTATGAACACCACGATGCCTCCGTTTACCAACGTCAATATCCGCAAAGCTTTTGCCTTGGCTCTCGACCGTCAACTGCTGATCGACAACGTGGTGCAAGGAAAACAGCTTCCTGCTATGGCACACGTGCCAGTCGGCTTCCCAGAGCCAGACGGAACCGATTTCCGTCAAAAAGGCGGAGATTTCTTCAAGGACAATGACGTGGAGCAAGCCAAAGAGCTGTTGAAAAAAGGAATGGAAGAAGAGGGCTGGACTACTCTGCCAACCGTCACCATGACCTTCAATACCAGTGATACCCACAAGGCCATCGCTCAGGTGGTTCAGGAAATGTACAAGAAAAACCTCGGCGTGGAAGTAAAACTGGAAAACAAGGAATGGAACGTCTTCCTTGCTGAGCAGCGCGCTCGTCAGCTGCAGTTCTCTCGCTCCACAATCCCTGCGGATTACGGTGATCCAATCAATTACCTGGAGCTGTTCGTGACCGATCACCCAGGAAACCGCATCAACTACAGCAATAAAGATTACGATGCACTCGTAGAAAAAATCCGCAACACAGCCGATGAAAAAGAGCGCTTTGCTCTAATGCATGAAGCGGAAGCCATGTTCATGAACGACATGCCGCTCGTTCCGATCTACTTCAATACCAAGGTGTTCATGGATCAGCCGAACATCAAGGGAATTCTGCGCCATCCTGTAGGTACGATTGACTATAAATGGGCAGAAATTGAGAAGAAATAGTAAAATACTTGAAGACAAGGGCTAGCTCGGTTTGCCCTTGTCTTCACTTTACCTTTTGGAGCGAATGGAATGGAGAAAAAAACAGTTACCTTTATCGCAAAGATGGATGAATTCCTGCATTCTGCGGTCAGCCAGTGCGTGGAGCTAGGCGTATCGGATGATTTTCACATCGAAGGCATACGCATGGATCAGCTTGCCTACAGACCGATAGCAGAAGGCTCGCTGGTGGTCCTATCTACCTCGATGATTGAAAGCTTTGTAGAGCCGTACTTGCCACCAGGAACCAAAATGATTGTAGCCAAGCGGATGTTCTCCTATCAAAATTTGCGCGGCATGTTGGAGATTCCCAAAGGCGTTAAGGTACTGTTGGTCAGTGACACGCCAGAAACAGCACAGGACAACATTGATTTGATTCGCGCTGCCGGACTGGATTTCGACCTGTATCCGTACTATCCTGGAGCGGAATATCCGAAAGATATCGAGATCGCCGTAACACCAGGGGAAGCAGAGCATGTGCCACCGCATATCCGCAAAGTCGTCGATATCGGCTTTCGCGTCATCGATCTGACTACCTGGCTTGCGATCTACACGCATTTTGACAACGACAATTTTCAAAAAATGACGATGCGTACGCTGCAGTCCTTATTTTTTATCACGAAGGAACTAAACAACGAAATTCAGCACGCTCATCTGTTGAGCAAATACCTGGAAGCCATCGTCAATGGTATCGAGGATGCCGTGATCGCCTTCGATGAAGAAGAAATCATACGCTTCGTCAATCAGAAGGCCGTCGACTCTCTGAATCTGCATGGAGCCCAGATCGTCGGGGAAAAGTCTCTTGCCTGCCTGCCGTCCGATTTTTACGAGCTGTTCATGGACTGCGGGGAAAATGAGGATATTTTGGTAGATTGGGCGAACAAAACCTACTTTTTTCGCAAGACCCACATTTTCATGGAGGGGCGCTTTCTGGGGAGCTTGCTCTTGTTCCGGCAAGCTGTGGAGATCGAAAAGCTCGAGCACGATTACCGCATGCGCCTCTACAACAAAGGGCTGGTGGCTAAATACCAGTTCGATGACATCTACGGGGAAAGCCCTTCCTTTCAAAAGGTCCTGCAGATTGCCCGCAAGATTGCGAGAAGCAACTCTACTGTACTCCTGCTCGGAGAGACCGGGACAGGAAAGGAATTGCTCGCCCAAGCTATCCACAATGCTTCGCCTCGCCGCCGGGAGCCTTTCGTCGGGGTCAACTTTGCCGCCATCTCGGAATCGCTCTTGGAAAGCGAGCTGTTCGGCTACGAAGAAGGGGCATTTACCGGTGCGCGAAAAGGGGGGCATATCGGCTGGTTCGAACTTGCCCACAAAGGGACGATTTTTCTCGATGAGATCGGGGACGCCAGTGGTGCCATCCAAAACCGTCTGCTGCGTGTACTCCAGGAACGGCAGATCATGCGTGTAGGCGGCAACAAGGTCATTCCTACCGATATCCGCGTCATTGCGGCGACCAACCAGGATTTGAAGCAGATGATCGAAGAAGGTACATTTCGTGCGGACCTGTACTTTAGGCTCAACATTCTTCCTATCCATCTTCCGCCCTTGCGTAAGAGGCAGGAGGATATACCATGGCTCGTGGAGCGCTTCATCCGCAGATACGCCTACGATTTGCGCAGACCGCCTTTTACCTTGTCCAAAGAAGCGATGAAAGCGATGCAGGAATACGAGTGGCCAGGCAATATTCGGGAGCTGGAAAATGTGATCGAATATCTGGCTCATGTGGTCGAAGAAGAAGGATACGTCTATCAATTGCCTTTCATGGTAGACCAAGAGAACGGCTCGATCGAACACGATGAATGCGAGGCAGTGTGTGAACAGCTGTATGAAGCGTACAGCCAGCGCGGCTTTTTAGCTGAAATGGTGGCCGTTTTGCAGGAGCTGAAGCAGGAGGGCAGTGGCCGTTACGCTCTCGGAGAGCAGCTCCAGGCACAAGGGATGGAGATTTCCTCACAACAGCTGCGCTATCGCTTGAAGCTTTTACAAAATGATGAATTGATACAGGTAGGAAAAGGAAGACAAGGCAGCAAAATTTCCTCTAAGGGAGAAGAGTTTCTCCGTTATCTAAACCGACGGAATGGAAGGGGAGATCGTCATGAGCTATGACTGGAAGGCGCAGGCACGCCAGCGACAGGATGCTTTTTTGGAGGAGTTGCACACATTTCTAGCAATTAACAGTATCGAGGACATGACCACTGCCGAAGAGGGCAAGCCGTTTGGTCGGGGCGTGGCGCAAGCGCTGGAATACCTGCTGTCTCGTGGGCAGGAAGACGGCTACGAGACCAAGAATCTCGACGGCTATGCCGGAACGATCGAGTACGGTGATGGCGAGGATGATATAGGCGTTCTTGTTCACATTGACGTGGTGACGGTCGGAGAAGGC
This sequence comes from Brevibacillus sp. AY1, assembly GCF_029870785.1. Classification (NCBI taxonomy): domain Bacteria; kingdom Bacillati; phylum Bacillota; class Bacilli; order Caryophanales; family Paenibacillaceae; genus Brevibacillus; species Brevibacillus sp. AY1. Next base: position 72,391 of record NZ_JAFLPN010000010.1, on the reverse strand, counting down.
TGGACGACTCCGCCGTTTGAACCAAGCATCCGGGATGGCAGGATTTATGCCCGTGGTGCTCTTGACGATAAAGGACCTGCGCTGGCTGCTTACTACGCCATGAATATCGTGAAGGACTCGGGCTTGCCACTGTCAAAGCGCGTCCGTTTCATCATCGGGACAGACGAGGAAAGCGGATGGCTGTGCATGCGTCATTTCATGGAAAAGGATTCCCTGCCGCAGATCGGTTTTTCGCCGGATTCCACCTTTCCCATGATTCACGCAGAAAAAGGGCAGATCAATCCGACTCTAACGATTCCGTCTGACGGACAAGCTGAATTTCAGGGTGGATTACAGCTTTTGAGCTTTGTATCGGGAGATCAGGGAAACAGTGTGCCTGAGCTGGCGAAAGCGAGTGTGCGGGCGGATGACTCGACGATCTTAGAGAAGATGCTGACCCAATGGCCTCATTTTTTGGAGGAGCAAGCGACAACAGGTCAGGTTAGCATGGATTCGGCAGGGCATCTTCACCTGTCGTTGAAAGGCAAACCAGCCCACGGCATGGAGCCCCACGTGGGAAAGAATGCGGGGACGACGCTTGCCTGTTTTTTGCAGCAGTTCCCGTTTGAAGGTGCCGCAGCTTCCTACCTTTCCTTGTTAGCGAACATCTTGCATGAGGATTTTTACGCGCAAAATCTCAACCTGGCCTGTGAGGATGGGGTGTCCGGCGCGTTGACGGTAAATGCGGGTATTCTGCGTTACAGTCAGTCGGAAGGCGCAACCGTACGTTTAAATATCCGCTACCCGGCTACCATTTCACGAGAGGAACGGATCCTGCGGTTAGAGGAGAGGGTAGCGGAATTGGGCTGGACGATTTCGGAGCTACGCTCCTCCAAGTCGCATTACGTTCCCAAAGACCATGAAGTCGTGCAAACGCTGTCGCGTGTTTATGAGGAGCAGACAGGTCTGCCAGCCGAGCTGCTTTCTTCTGGCGGGGCGACCTACGCCAAGATGATGCCGTCCGGTGTAGCATTCGGGCCGCTCTTCCCGGGCAAGGAATCAACGGCCCATCAGACGGACGAGTACATCGAGATCGAGGATCTGATGCGTGCGATGGCCATCTATGCCCAATCCATCTATGAACTTGCCAAGTAAACAAGGAGGGCTTCCATGACCAACTATTTAGTGAAACGCGTCCTGATGATGCTGGTGACCCTGTGGATCATCGTGACGCTGACATTTTCTTTGATGCATGCCATCCCTGGCAACCCGTTTGCATCTGAATCCGATCAGCTGCCTGAGCAAATCCTCGCCAATTTGCGTGCCAAATACCATTTGGACGAGCCGTTGCCCGTACAGTACCTGATGTATCTGAAAAACCTGGTCTTCCTCGACCTCGGCCCATCGATCAAGTCCGATTCCCGCAGTGTGAATGACATGATCGCGGACGGATTCGGAGCTTCGGCCTGGTTGGGCGGACAAGCGATATCCATCGCAGTGGTATTCGGTATTCTGTTTGGCATTATTGCGGCACTGAACCGCAATCGGACGCTGGATTACGTCGCTATGGCCTTGGCCGTATTGGGAGTAGCCGTTCCCAGCTTTATCATGGCGCCGCTGTTGATCAACTTTCTGGCCATTAAGTTTCCTCTTTTTCCTGTTGCTACCTGGGGGACTTGGATGCACACAGTCTTGCCTTCCCTTGCTTTGGCATTTGGACCGATCGCAATCATCACGCGCTATATGCGTGCGAGCATGATCGAAGTGATGAATCAGAACTATATCCGCACCGCCGAAGCCAAAGGAATTCCTACTGTTCTCATCGTGATCAAGCACGGTATTCGCAATGCGATCCTGCCTGTCATCACATTTTTGGGGCCTTTGATCGCATCTTTGATTACTGGAACCTTCGTGGTGGAGAAGATCTTTGCCATTCCAGGCATCGGAAAGTACTTTGTCGATGGCATTTTCAATCGGGATTACCCAGTCATTTTGGGGACGACTATTTTCTACAGTGCGATCTTGATTGTGACGATCTTTTTGATCGACATCGCGTACAGTCTGATTGATCCGCGGATCAGGCTCACCAAGAAGGAGGGATAAGTGTGGCGACAGAGGAAAGAATCGACCCGCTATTTCGCCCGTTGACCAAAGATGTGCAGGCCGTAGGCATCACCAGGCCCAGTCTTAGCAATTGGCAGCAAGTGGTCAGAAAATTGGTAAAGAATAAATTGGCGATGCTAGGGTTCTTTATTATCCTGTTTCTCGTCGTGATGGCCATCATCGGACCTTCGCTGGTACCCTATAGCCATTCCGACCAAAGCCTGCTGGATCGTAATAAGGAATTATCGGCAGAGCATTGGTTCGGTACGGATGAGCTCGGGCGCGACATGTTCGCCCGCACTTGGTTTGGGGCCAGGATCTCCCTGACGATCGGCGTAGTGGCGGCACTGATCGATTTGGTTATCGGCGTAACGGTAGGTGGAATCGCCGGATACATGGCGGGAAGAGGGAAAAAAGGAGACCGCATCGACAACATCATCATGAGGATCATTGAGATTTTGTACGGATTGCCGTATCTCTTGGTGGTCATTCTGTTGATGGTCGTGATGGAACCAGGCATTCTGACCATTATTATCGCCTTGTCCGCGACGGGCTGGGTAGGAATGGCACGTCTCGTTCGCGGTCAAATCCTGCAGTTGAAAAACCAGGAGTTCATCATGGCGGCACAGGTGCTCGGGGCGAAGTTTTCCCGTATCCTGCTGAAGCACTTGATCCCCAATACGTTTGGGGTGATCATTGTCAACCTGACCTTTACGATCCCGTCTGCGATCTTCGCCGAATCTTTCCTCAGCTTTTTGGGGCTGGGTGTACAAGCGCCTGATGCCAGCTGGGGAACGATGACGAATGATGCCATGGGTGTGATCCTGACCGGTGACTGGTGGAGACTCTTCTTCCCGGGACTGATGATTTCGCTGACGATGTTTGCGTTCAACGTTTTTGGTGACGGCTTGCAAGACGCACTAGACCCACGTCTGCGGGATTAGAGAGAAGGGAGGATGACAAGATGAATCAGCATCTGCTTACCATAGACAACTTGAAGGTGAATTTTAAGACGTATGGCGGAGAAGTGCAGGCGGTACGCGGCGTATCGTTTCATGTCGACAAGGGGGAGACAGTCGCGATCGTCGGTGAGAGCGGCTGCGGCAAAAGTGTAACAGCACAGGCGATCATGGGCCTGATCCCGAATCCTCCTGGTCGCATTGTCGGCGGCAAGGTCGTATTCGAAGGGACAGAAATCAGCAGCCTGCATAAGAATGAGCTGCTGGGGATTCGTGGAACACAGATCGGAATGGTCTTTCAGGACCCGATGACTGCCTTGAACCCGACGATGAAGGTTGGCGCCCAGATTGTAGAAGGATTTGTCCGCAGTCAAAAAGTATCTCGGGAAGAAGCGCGCAAACGGGCTATCGAGATGCTGCGACTCGTCGGCATCCCCGACCCGGAACAGCGCGTCGATCAGTACCCGCATCAGTTCAGCGGAGGCATGCGTCAGCGCGTCGTGATTGCCATTGCGCTCGCCTGTGATCCCAAGCTGGTGATTGCTGATGAGCCGACAACTGCCTTGGATGTGACGATCCAGGCACAAATCCTGGACTTGCTGAAGAGACTCCAGGAAGAGCAGCAGCTTTCCGTTGTGATCATCACGCATGACCTGGGCGTCGTGGCAGAGATCGCACACCGGATGGTTGTGATGTACGCAGGAATGGTGGTCGAGACGGGAACGGTAGAGGATGTCTTCGCCAATCCGAAGCATCCCTATACGTGGGGCTTGATGCGCTCATTGCCGCGCCTCGACGAGGAGGAAAAGCAACGGCTGGTCCCGATCGAGGGTACCCCTCCCGATTTGTTCAACCCGCCAGTCGGCTGCGCTTTTGCAGCACGCTGCGATTTCGCGATGGAAATCTGCAAGCAGCAAATGCCTCCGACTACTTCGTTTGGTCAAGGGCATGAAGCAGCGTGCTGGCTCCATGACGAACGGGCGCCGCGCATCGAAGAATTGGTGGCAGCAGGGAGGCAGGCATAATGAGTGAAACATTGTTGGAAGTGCGTGATTTGAAAAAATACTTTTCGATTTCAGCCGATTTCGAACTGAAGGCGGTAGACGGCGTCTCTTTTTCCATAAAAAAGGGTGAGACGTTAGGCTTGGTAGGGGAGAGTGGCTGCGGCAAATCCACTCTTGGGCGCACGATTATCCGCCTGTACGAAAATACGGACGGTGAAGTGTTGTTCAAGGGGAAGAATGTCCATCAGCTTCGGGGAAAAGAAATCAACCAATTCAATCGCGATGTGCAAATGATCTTCCAGGACCCGCAGGCAAGTCTCAATCCGCGGATGACAGTCGAAGATATTGTGGCAGAGGGGTTGGATATCCACGGCCTGGGTCGGGGGAAGCGGCGGGAGCGGGTCGCGGAGCTCTTGCAGCTGGTAGGACTGCACAAAGATCATGCGCAGCGGTATCCACACGAATTTAGTGGTGGACAGCGCCAGCGGATCGGGATCGCTCGGGCGCTCGCTGTTGAACCCGAATTCATTATAGCCGACGAGCCGATCTCCGCACTGGATGTGTCCATTCAGGCTCAGGTAGTTAATCTGCTGGAGGATTTGCAGAAGGAACGGGGACTTACCTACCTGTTTATTGCCCATGACCTCTCAATGGTCAAGCACATCTCCAACCGAATTGGCGTGATGTATTTAGGGAAAATGGTAGAACTGGCGCCAAGCGGCGAGCTGTACAAAGAGCCGCTTCACCCGTATACCCAGGCACTGCTTTCATCAGTGCCAGTGCCTGATCCGACGATCAAGAGAGAACGGATCGTCCTGCAAGGCGACTTGCCCAGCCCGGCCAACAAACCGAGCGGATGCGGATTTCGTACCCGCTGTCAGGCAGCGACAGAGCGCTGCGCTGTGGAAGAGCCGGTCTGGAAGGAAGCCATGCCTGGGCACTGGGTAGCCTGCCACCTGCTGGATGCCTAGATTTCTATTTTAGATAGTAGGTGATCGTGAGACCGATTGAGAATAAGGCTAGTGACAGGCCTGCTTCGATCAAAAGGGACGTTCCTCTTTGGAAGAACGTCTCTTTTTTTGATTGAAAGGAAGGATCATCCGTCTGATATAGATCCTCGTCGAGCACGCGTGGCTTGCGGAAGAACATTTGCTTGAGCTGGCGGAAGCCTGCGGCAAACACGCTGAAGAAGCCGGAGCGGACGACAGCTGCCAGACCGCCTGCGATCAACAGGAAGAGACTGAACAGAAAGCTTTGATTTATCACAGTCAGCAGGGTAGCGGAGGAAGCAGTTACGCCTACTCCGAGACAACCAAGTATGGTTATGGCCGACCAGTAGGGGAATCTCTTTTTCACGAAAACAGACACATCCTTATCGATAGGGCTGAGCAGACTAATCCCAATGCTTGGCAGGTTGACTGGATCAGGCGTTCACATCCCGCCATAGGGAGGATGAAGGGCTCTCGGGAGAGCTGCTCCAGCATAATCGATTCTTCCCTGGAAAGGGCATGTCCATGCTCTGCAACTGCAACGAGAACCTCCAATTGAAACAAGGTCATCCGGGTGCTCCTTCCATGAAGAAATGTTCATGCTAAGCATGTTAAGCCTTCATTTTACAGAAAATTCTATTGGTTTTATGATAGAGAACAAGTGCTGAAAAAAAGGAGTGGTAAAAATATGAATCGGTTACCTGTGTACCATGTGGACGCTTTTACGAGTGAAGCTTTTGCTGGCAATCCAGCAGGGGTGATTCCGGATGCCACTACATTGACTGTACAGCAAATGCAGAAAATTGCCAATGAGTTGAACCTTCCAGAGTCCGCTTTTCTGATACCAAGCAGTCATCCGGATGCCGATTTTCGCATTCGCTATTTTTCACCGACGACCGAAATCCCATTCTGCGGGCATGCGACAGTAGCTTCCACCTGGATATTGGCTACAGAGTATGGATGGCTGGAAAAAGCGGAACGCATCGTGTTCGAGACCAATGTAGGACTCATTCCTGTTTCGCTGGAGACGAAAGGGGGCAGGCTGGAGCAGGTAACCATGACACAGATCAGTCCGAGTGTAAGGGAGATTGATGTGAATCCCACAGATGTAGCGAGACTGGTCGGCATACAGCCGCAGGATCTGGATGATCGATATCCGATGAAGCTGGCGTCTACGGGCAGTATGCACCTATTGGTTCCTGTTCGTACACAGCAGGCCATTGATCAGGCACAGCCAATTTTGGCTGAATTAGCTGAATTAAACAGCAAGCACAGTATCACAACGACTCATCTTTTTACCTGGGATGCTCCGGAAGGATACACGATGTACACCCGTGATCCGGGTAGCGGGCAAGGCTCATGTCACGATCGCGGGACAGCTTCTTCTCGGATGACGAAAGGGGGAGACAGACTTGGTGATAGAGGGGCTAGAAAAGTGCATTCAGGAGAGGACAGACCAGTATTTGCAGAAATTGTTCACGCTCCTGCGGCAACCGAGCATTAGTCCTCGAAATGAGGGGGTGAGGGAGTGCGCAGAGCTGCTTCAAACCCTTATGGAAGAGAGCGGCATTTCCACTAGCTTGATTGAAACGCCAGGGGCACCTGTTGTGTATGGAGAGGTGATGCGGGACCCTGAGGCCTTTACCCTGCTCATCTATGGTCACTATGATGTGCAGCCTCCGGAGCCATTGGAAGAATGGGTATCTCCGCCATTTGAGCCTACGATTCGGGACGGGAGAATTTATTGTCGCGGAGTTGGTGACAACAAAGGGCAGCTGATGGCACAGGTGCTGGCGATCAAGACGTATCTCGACGTTGTCGGGGAACTGCCGATCAATGTGAAATTTGTGTTTGACGGGGAAGAGGAAAGCGGAAGTGAGCATCTCGATTCCTTTGTTGCGCAGCATGCAACCAAATTGGCATGCGATCTCGTCTATACGTCTGACGGCCCCATGCATGCAAGCGGGCGACCATCCGTGGAATTGGGGGTCAGGGGCATCCTGGGCATCGAGATGACAGTTACTGGAGCGAAGTGGGACCATCACTCCGGCAATATGGGGAATGTCGTGCCCAATCCTGCATGGAAGCTGATCGATTTATTACGGACGATGCGGGATGAAACGGGGAAAGTCCTGATTGAGGGCTATTACGATCGCATTCGGGAGCCATCCGTACTCGATCGGGAGCTTTTGCAGCTCATGCCGTTTGATTCCGAGCAGGTTCAGACACAGCTCGGACTCAGCGATTTGCAGATGGACGGGGAAACTTATTACCGAAAGCTGGCGATGGAGCCAACGTTCAATATATGTGGCTTTCATAGCGGGTATGGGGGAGAGGGCCTGAATGATGAAGCCAATCACGCTCCGAACGAGAATATGGTGACAGAGCTCTTTTTCAACGGGATTCTGTGCACTTGCCACGTCGTTCACAGGCTTGGTGAATTTGCCGCCCTAAAAGAATAGAGCAACGAATCCAGACAAGCCCCCTCTTCGCCGACAGGTTCGGTTGGATAAGGGGGTGCTTGTTTGTTTCGTCCCATGTTCAATACGGCTGCCAACGCAGCTTGCGCGCTTGTTGAAAGCGCTCTTCCACATAGGGCCAGTTGACGAGCTTCCACCACGCCTCGATATAGTCGGGTCGTTTTTCTTTATACTTGAGAAAATACGAGTGTTCCCAGACGTCTAGCGGCAAGAGAGGAATGACATCCCATTGTGACAGGTTCTGATGCTTTTCTGCTGTCAAAATCTCGAGGTGCTGTGAGCGGGGAGACCAGACGAGAATGGCCCAACCAGGACCCTCTACTTTGGCAGCTGCTTGGGTAAATTGCTTTTGAAAAGCTGAATAGGAGCCGAAGTATCGGTTGATGGAGTCCGCCAGATCGCCTGACGGTTCGCCGCCGCCATTCGGGCTCATCGTAGGCCAGAACAGCGTGTGCAAATAATGCCCTGCACCATTGAACGCCAGCTCCCGTTCCCAGTGGCGGATCAGCTCAAAATCATTTTTTTCGCGGGACTCTGCCAGCTTTCGCTCGGCCGTATTGAGGTCGTCTACATATTTTTTGTGCAGCTTCTCGTGATGGATACGCATGGTTTCCGCATCGATGTAGGGCTCCAGGGCGTCGTACGTATACGGCAAAGGCGGCAATGAATGTCGACCGACCGCAACAGGTCTTGCTACTGGGACTCGTTCTGGCTCTCGCGCAGGAGCAGGGGTAGGAGGTGGACCTGTATCGCGAACAGGCTCAGGCTCGAATGCAGGCTGATCCGCAGCTTGTTCCCACACTGCTTCCACGTGCTCCTGTGCCGGAAGATGAGTGATGGGTTGTAGCTCAGCAGCATCCTGGTCATACTGCTGGACCAGACGTAAAAATTGATGAAACTGTTCCTGCACCTTCTCAGCTTGAATAATCAAGGTAGGGAGTTCCACATCTTTGTTAGCCCGATCCATGCGAGAGGCCTTTTTTCCGATTTGGGTGAACGATTCGTCAAATTTGTGCAAATGGCGCTCCAGTTCGCGGTTGAGCGTGCTGTTTTTGCGTAAATTTTCGATCCATTGACGTCCCCACTGACTCCAGTCCATCAGGTTGCGTGTTTGTTGTTCCACTACTGAGTCCCTCCTACAGATGCGCATCTCCTCTTCAACGTATGATAATCGCCTAGAGAAGGTGCGGCATTCGCGGAGTGCAAGAAATTTCAAGCCCGCATATGGTAGTAGCACAAATGCAGGAAGTGGTATGCTGTACAATATTCACTACAACAGGGGAGACACCATGCATGCATAAAGAACAAGCGATTGCTGTCATTGATTCAGGAGTTGGAGGACTTACGGTAGCCAAGGAAGTCATGCAGCAGTTCCCAAATGAAAGGATTTTGTACGTAGGCGATAATGCGCGTTGTCCCTACGGCTCCAAAACGCCGGAGGAAATACGATCCTACAGCTTTCAGATGATAGATTTTGTTGCACATACGCCACTAAAAGCACTGGTCATAGCCTGTAATACAGCTACGGCGGTTGTGCTGGAAGAGGCACAAGCCACGCTCAAACTCCCTGTGATCGGTGTGATCGAACCTGGAGCGAGAGCAGCTGTCCAAGCCACACGAAACCGAAGAATCGGCGTCATCGGTACAGAGACGACCATTCGCACACAGGCTTACACTCGGGCTCTGCTGCGGCTCCAACCCGACTTGCACGTCTGCGGCTTGGCCTGTCCTGCGTTCGTACCGCTGGTGGAGACACACTTGGCACACACAGAAGAAGCCCGTCGCGTGGTGCAGGAAACGCTGAAGCCTTTGCTGCGAGAGGAATTGGATACGTTGATCTTGGGATGCACCCATTATCCTCTGCTCGCTCCGATTATTCAGGAAGTCATGGGAGATCAGGTGCGATTGATCAGCTCGGCCGAGGAGACAGCCCGTGAGCTGGCGGTGCATATCGGGTCAAAGAATAGAGCGCCCATATCCAGATCTGGTGAAAAAGGGCCAGATCATTTGTTTGTGACCAGCGGAGATGCCGACATGTTCCGAGAGATTGCCGAAGAGTGGCTGGGCACGCAGGTCGCGGTCGAGCATCATTCTCTTGTCAAAACCGTACAGTCGTAACGCCAACTTTTGACTCATCTCGCACTTCGTCCAGACATTCCACGCATAAACACAAGCCCTGCTCGTATACATGGTAGTACAAAGTGTTTGGAGGAGGCTGGATGAGATGAGAATGCAACGCATCGGCAAAATGACGGCCGTGCTGGGAGTTAGTGCTGTGCTGCTTTCGGGCTGCGGTCTCTTTGGCCCGGAAAAGGAAGTGAGTAGCATCGACGCACCTCCACTGTCAGAAGTGGCCGTAGAAGTGCCTGATGTGACAGAGGAAGGTTCGCTTGAGCAGCCTGAGGCAGTGGAGCAGGGTACAGCAGAGCGTACCGTTTACCTGCTCGATGCAAATGGCTATGTCGTTCCTGTATCTCTCACGCTGCCAAAGGTAGAAGGGCTCGCCAAGCAAGCCCTCAGCTACATGGTCAAGGGAGGTCCTGTAGAAACCTTGCTGCAAGGCGGTTTCTCCGCTGTACTGCCGCAAGGAACAGAAGTAAAGGGACTTCTGATCAAAAACGGTGTTGCTACGGTTGACTTTTCCAAAGAGTTTAAAACGTATGAAGAAAAGGATGAAAAGAAGATCCTGGATGCGGTCACGCGTGTCTTGACCGAGTTTGGCAATGTGAAGACAGTACAGATCTGGGTGAATGGGACTCCGCTCAAAGAAATGCCTGTAGCGAGCACACCTATTAACCAGCTGGATCGCAATCTCGGTGTCAACCTTGAGCTTGCAGATGGAGCGATTCCAGGCAGCACCTCTGCAGTCACCGTCTACTTCCAGGGGCAATTGGATGATGCCCGTACGTATTTTGTTCCGGTGACACGCCTGATTCCTACAACGCAAAATGTGGCGAAAGCAACGGTAGAAGAGCTGATTAAAGGACCCAAACAAGATTCCCAGCTGTTCAGTTCTCTCCTCCGAACAACGCGCGTGCTGGATGTGAAGCAGGATAAGGATCTGATCACGGTCAATCTGAGTAGCGACATCCTCAAATACGACGAGGGCAAGGATGCCAATCCAGACGCACTGGAGTCGCTCGTGCTTTCCCTCACCGAAAGCACGGGAGCGAAGCAGGTTCAGCTTTTGGTTGAAGGCAAGCCGCTCACCAGTGAAGCCCACGATTTCTCCAAGCCAGTCGCTCGTCCGCTTCACGTCAACCCGATTCGTTTTTAAAGCAAACTGTCTGGCTCCGCCACGCTCTTTTGAGAGAGCGTGGTTTTCTTCTTTTCGGCTTTTGCAGCATGCCAGATGGTTCGACCGATCCAAAGGGAGGAAAGTGTCACAAAAGCACCTGCGGCAAATCCCACGATTCGTGGTTCGGCAAAGGTCAAGAGCCAGCCGCCGGCCAGCATGGATAGTCCGAGCAGGACATTGGAAAGCGTCCCTTCCATCGCAAAGAATCGACCTTGGTTCCTATGATGAACGTGCTGCATGATCAAGGTGCGCAGACAAGCATTGCCCATGCCGCCAGCTACCGTCGAGAGCGCGTAGAACAAGGCGGTTATGGTAATGGATGGGGAAAAGCTGGTCAACAAAAAAGCAAATCCTTCGACTGCTAGGCTGAGCGCGGCTACTTCATACGTGCGTTTGTGAAAAAGCTCCGCAAGATCTTCTTTTTTTAGGTTTTGCCAGCGATTCGAATATTAGCAATAGTCTCAAATACAGGTACGGGCTCATGTTTAGTGGCAGACCGTTTCCTGCGTTTGGTATAATGAACAAAGTATGAAAGCATGTAGGGGGAACTTGAAATGAGAGTAGATGGCCGCGCGAATGACCAATTGCGCCCAGTAACGATTACGCGCAATTACATCAAGCATGCAGAGGGATCATGTCTGATCGAGATCGGCGACACCAAGGTAATATGCACGGCGACAATCGAGGATCGAGTACCGCCATTCATGCGCAACGGAGGCAAGGGATGGATTACAGCCGAGTATTCCATGCTCCCAAGAGCCACCGCGACACGGAATCCACGTGAATCGTCCAAAGGAAAAGTGGGTGGCCGGACGATGGAGATCCAGCGTTTGATCGGTCGCGCACTGCGTTCTGTTGTCCATCTGGAAGCGATGGGCGAGCGTACAATCTGGCTGGATTGCGATGTGATCCAGGCAGACGGAGGTACGAGAACCGCTTCGATTACAGGTGCTTACGTGGCGATGGTCGATGCGATGCACAAGCTCGTAGAGAACGGAGTATGGAAACAGATTCCACTCCATGATTTCTTGGCTGCGACCTCTGTCGGGGTAGTCGGCGAACATACCGTTCTGGATTTGAACTACAAGGAAGACTCCACCGCCACTGTCGACATGAACGTTGTGATGACCGGAACAGGCAAATTCGTGGAGCTGCAAGGTACCGGAGAAGATGCTCCGTTTTCACCCGAGCAATTGCATGAGATGCTCGCCCTCGCGAAGACCGGGATCGAAACCTTGATCGACAATCAAAAGCAGGCCTTGTCTCATGTGATGCTGCCGTTTGAAGCAAACGATCAGAATAAAGAAGAGACACTGGTGGGTGAAAAAAATGTCTGAGCCCAAACGCATCGTCCTCGCGACGCGCAATCAGGGCAAGGTAAGAGAATTCAATAAACTGTTTGCGCAGCTGGGATGGGAAGGCATCAGTCTGGCAGAGTTCGAGGATGTTCCTGAAGTCGTCGAGGACGGGGATACTTTTGAAGCTAACGCCATCAAAAAAGCAGTCACTATTTCTACATATTTGAACCTGCCTGCAGTAGGCGATGATTCTGGCCTGGAGGTAGATGCTCTGGACGGTGGACCAGGCGTGTATTCAGCCCGCTATGCCGGGGAAGATGCAACAGACGAGGCCAACTGGAAAAAGCTGCTGCAAGAGCTGACAGACGTCCCGGATGAAAAGCGGACAGCGCGTTTTCGCTGCACCCTGGCACTCGTCGAGCCAGGGCAGGAACCGCTGATCGCGACTGGCTCCTGTGAGGGGACCATTGCCAGAGAAGCAGCGGGTACGAACGGCTTCGGGTACGATCCGGTGTTTTATCTGCCCGCGATGGATAAGCGAATGGCCGAGCTCAGCGCAGAAGAGAAAAATCAGATCAGTCACCGGGCGATGGCGATGCAGCAATTGCTGGAAGTCATTCAGAAGAACAAACAATAGGGATATAGAGAGGCAGGAGAGTGGGAGAGATGGCAATTCTGGTGATGAGCGACACCCACGGTCTCGTTCGCGAGGTACAGCAGGTCGTTGGAAGACATAAGGTAGACAAAATCCTGCACTGCGGAGATTTTTGTGTCGATCATCAGAGGGAGCCTTTCTCCCAGATGATCCTGGTGAGAGGAAACTGCGACACCACAAAAGCGGTACCGTCAGAGGAGCAGACCCGGTGGAAAGACTTGAATATCCTGCAGACACATGGACACCTGTACGGCGTAAAAAGCTCCTTGCTGCGCCTTACCTACCGCGCAGAAGAGACGGGGGCCAATATCGTTGTGTTTGGACACTCCCATATTCCAGTGTGCGGGGTCGTGCGGGACGTTCTCTTCCTCAATCCAGGCAGCTTGCAGATGCCCCGCGGCTTTGATGTCCCTACCTACGCTGTTTTGGAGCAGGATGGGACTACCGAAAAGACGGTCGAAGTAACGGTTTCCTACTATGACTATCAAGGCAATTCGGTTTCTTCGTTGGGTGGAAGCTATTCTCTTCGACGCTGAATGAGGGCCTTGTTGAAAATGAAAAGATTTATGCTATACTAGAATGGTTATAATGGCTAGAATATGATCGCCCAAGTCTGCAATGGAGTATTGCATGACTGGCGGTGTTTTCTTTGATCCAATCTAGGAGGGGAAGTTTACGTGGCAGCAAATTGGGAAAAGGTAGAGAATAACCAGGGAGTCCTGACGGTTGAAGTAGATGCTTCGCAAGTAGACGCAGCATTGGACCAAGCGTTTAAAAAAGTAGTACAAAAAGTACAAGTTCCAGGATTCCGCAAAGGAAAAGTTCCACGCAAGATGTTTGAAGCGCGCTTTGGCGTAGAATCTCTGTATCAAGATGCGCTGGATCTCCTCTTGCCAAATGCATACGGACAGGCTGTTCGCGAAGCTGGCATCGAGCCGGTTGACCGTCCGGAAGTAGACGTAGAGCAAATGGAACAAGGCAAAAATCTGATCTTCAAAGCAACTGTAACCGTGAAGCCTGAAGTGAAGCTGGGTGACTACAAAAACCTGAGCATCGAGCCTAAGGAATTCATCGTAACAGATGAAACGCTGGATGCAGAACTGAAGCGCATGCAAGAGCGTCATGCTGAGCTGGTTACCATCGAAGAAGGCACAGCTGAAAACGGCGACCAAGCGGTCATCGATTTCGAAGGCTTCCAAGACGGCGTTGCATTCGAAGGCGGAAAAGCAGAAGACTATGCGCTTGAGCTTGGCACTGGCACTTTCATCGCCGGCTTTGAAGAGCAAGTAGTAGGCATGTCCGTTGGTGAGGAAAAAGAGATCACTGTAACATTCCCAGAAGAATATCATTCTCCTAACCTCGCTGGTAAAGAAGCGGTATTCAAAGTGAAGCTGAATGGCCTGAAGCGCAAAAACCTGCCTGCTTTGGACGATGAATTCGCCAAAGACGTGAGCGAGTTCGATACGCTGGAAGAGCTGAAAGCCGACACGAAAACCAAGCTGGAAGAAAAAACAGCTCAAGAAAAAGACCAGTACATTCGCGAACAACTCGTGTTGAAAGCTGCTGAAAATGCAGAAATCGACCTGCCAGCAGTTATGGTTGAGCATGAGCTGGATCAAATGGTGAACGAATTTGGTCAACGCCTCCAATACCAAGGTATGACACTGGAGCTGTACTACCAATTCTCCGGTATGGATGAAAGCCAATTGCGCGATCAACTGCGTGCAGATGCAACATCCCGCGTGCGCACTTCCCTGACATTGGAAGCGATCGGTAAAGCAGAAAACATCACAGTAACAGAAGAAGATGTAAACGAAGAGCTGAACAAGCTGGCTTCCGTATATGGCCGCCCTGCTGATGAGCTGCGTAAAATCTTCTCTGCTCAAGACGGCTTGGCTGCTCTCGAGCGTGATGTGCAAACTCGCAAAACCGTCGATTTCCTGGTTGCAGAAAACAAAGTAAGTGCATAAACTTAGAAGAACGCAAGAATAGCCAGTGGTCAGGCTACGCCTCGCTTCTGGCTTTAGCGGATAACAAGGCACGATTCGTTCGTGCCTTGTTTTTCCAACTGGGTAATCCTTTTGTGCAAAGGAGGAACATACATATGCTGATCCCTATGGTTATTGAGCAAACGAGCAGAGGTGAACGCTCCTACGATATTTACTCCCGCCTCTTGAAAGACCGGATCATCCTTTTGGGGACCGAGATTGATGATGATGTAGCCAATCTTGTAGTCGCCCAACTCCTGTTTTTGCAGGCAGAAGATCCGGACAAAGATATTTCCCTATACATAAACTCGCCCGGAGGCTCGGTTACGGCCGGAATGGGTATTTACGACACGATGCAATTCATCAAGCCGGATGTTTCTACCATTTGTGTAGGCATGGCTGCTAGCATGGGAGCTTTCCTGTTGGCGGCTGGCGCAAAAGGAAAACGCTTTGCGTTGCCAAACAGCGAAGTGATGATTCATCAACCGCTGGGAGGCGTGCGCGGTCAGGCAGAAGACATTCGTATTCACGCTGACTGGATTTTGAAGACAAAGCGCCAACTGAATCAAATTTTGTCAGAACGGACAGGGCAGCCATACGAGCGTGTGGAAGCGGACACGGATCGTGACAATTTTATGAGTGCTGAAGAAGCCAAGGCCTATGGATTGATCGACGCAATTATTGAACGCAAAAACTGACCTGTTGTGAGGTGACGCGCATGTTTAAGTTTAATGACGACAAAGGCCAACTGAAGTGTTCCTTCTGCGGCAAGTCCCAGGAACAGGTGCGCAAGCTGGTAGCTGGTCCTGGTGTCTACATTTGTGACGAGTGTATCGAACTGTGCAATGAGATTGTTCAGGAAGAGCTGGGGACTGAAGAAGAAGTAGACATGAAAGAAATTCCAAAGCCGATTGAAATCCGCAAAATCCTGGACGATTACGTGATTGGACAGGATCTGGCGAAAAAATCTCTGTCGGTAGCGGTTTATAACCACTATAAGCGGATTAATTCCGGTGCGAAGATCGAGGATGTTGAACTGCAAAAATCCAACATCATGCTGATCGGACCTACTGGTAGCGGGAAGACGTTGCTTGCGCAAACACTCGCTCGTATTCTCAACGTACCTTTCGCCATTGCAGACGCTACTTCCCTGACGGAGGCTGGCTACGTGGGTGAAGACGTGGAGAACATCCTGCTGAAGCTGATCCAGGCAGCCGATTACGATGTCGAGAAGGCCGAAAAAGGCATTATTTACATCGATGAGATCGACAAGGTTGCCCGCAAGTCGGAAAACCCGTCGATTACCCGCGATGTTTCCGGTGAAGGCGTACAGCAAGCTCTGCTGAAAATTTTGGAAGGAACGGTTGCAAGTGTTCCACCACAAGGTGGACGCAAGCATCCACATCAAGAATTTATCCAGATCGATACCTCCAACATCTTGTTTATTTGTGGCGGTGCCTTCGATGGCATCGAACAAATCATCAAGCGGCGTCTTGGTAAAAAGGTCATCGGTTTTGGCAGCGATACGAACGAAGGCATCAAAGGCGATCTGAAAGCTGGCGAATACTTGAAATACGTATTGCCAGAAGACTTGCTTCGCTTTGGACTGATTCCGGAATTTGTCGGTCGTTTGCCAGTTCTGGCTACACTGGAGCCGCTGGATGAGGATACGCTGATTCGCATTCTGACTGAACCAAAGAACTCCCTGGTGAAGCAGTATCAAAAGCTGTTGAGCCTCGATGGCGTAGAGCTGGAGTTCGATGCGGGCGCCCTGCTGCAAATCGCGAAAGAAGCGATCAAACGCAATACGGGAGCGCGCGGTCTGCGTGCCATTATCGAGCAAATCATGCTGGACATGATGTACGAACTGCCATCGCGTGAAGACGTGAGCAAATGCGTCATCACGGAAGAGACCGTTCGCGACAAAGTGAAGCCCCAGCTGATGACCAAAGAAGGTCAGGAAGCTCGTTCGGAAACAGCGTAAACATATGAAATGATAAAAGGCTATCCCAAGTCGTTGACGAGGGATAGCTTTTTTACAGTATCGGAAAGTATAAACTTCTAAGAGCAACACATCCCGATGTATTTCTTCTTGAATAAGCCTCGAGGGGAGTCTCATGAGGAATAATGGTCATGTTGATCCAACCGTTGTGATGGCAGGAAACAGGAGAAAACGCTCCAGCTTCTTGGGCTGCCCGCCTTGGGGATTCACTGCCCGACTCCGTGAAAAAAACGAAACCGCGTCCAAAGCAGCTGTCTGCTGGACTAACCCAAAAGCTGGTGAGAGTAAAAAGAAGAAATTAGCGAAAGTCTTAAGCACGCTGGGAGTAACAGGAAGCTTGGTTTATGTCATCCTGTACGGGGTAATACTACTTGGTATAGTTCAAGAGACGTTTCCTGGGATGAATGGCTGCCAGTATTGCATGGGAGGGACAGCAGGTGGACTATACAACGTTAGTCATTGCCGTTATTGAAGTGATTGTCGGGATCGTGATCGGTACGTATTTTTGGAATTTGCTCCGTACTCAGCGGAATGCGAAGAGCTCGACAGAAAAAGACTCGCGTAAGGATTTGGATTCGCTACGTCGTTTGAGAATGATTGCTTTGACCGAACCGCTCTCGGAAAAAACAAGACCCGCCACGATGGATGAGATCGTTGGTCAGCAGGATGGTTTGCGAGCCCTGCGTGCCGCGCTTTGTGGGCCCAATCCGCAACACGTGATTATTTACGGTCCTCCGGGTGTTGGAAAGACAGCGGCAGCCCGCGTAGTACTGGAAGAAGCGAAGAAGAACACGATGTCTCCGTTCAAAGCAGACGCCAAGTTTATTGAGATTGATGCCACTATCGCTCGCTTTGATGAACGCGGAATTGCCGATCCGCTGATTGGATCTGTTCATGACCCGATTTATCAGGGAGCAGGATCGCTCGGTCAGGCGGGAGTTCCTCAACCCAAGCCGGGAGCTGTCACCAAAGCGCATGGTGGCATGCTTTTTCTCGATGAGATCGGAGAGCTTCATCCTGTACAAATGAATAAGCTGCTAAAAGTACTGGAAGATCGCAAAGTCATGCTGGAAAGCGCGTACTACAGCGAAGAGAATACGCAGATACCGTCCCATATTCACGATGTGTTCAAATACGGACTTCCTGCTGATTTTCGTCTCGTAGGAGCGACGACTCGCTTGCCGGATGAATTGCCTGCTGCGTTGCGCTCGCGTTGTCTGGAGATCTTCTTCCGACCGTTGAAGGCTGGAGAGGTTGGCAGCATCGTGCGGACTGCTGTGCCCAAGATGGAGATGACCATTGACGATGATGCTGTTTCGGTCATCGAGCGCTACGCGACGAATGGACGTGAAGCGATCAATACCTTGCAGATTGCAGCTGGTATCGCCTTGACGGAAGAGCGGAAAGAGATTCACGCTTCGGATGTAGAGTGGGTCGTGCACAGCAGCCAGAAGTCGCCGCGTATGGAAAAACAGGTTCATGATCAGCCTCAGGTTGGTCTGGTCAATGGCCTTGCCGTCTACGGACCGAATATGGGAAGTGTGATGGAGCTGGAGGTCACGGCAACACCGGCTGTCCTGTCAGGGCAGGGAAAAGTCGCCATGACGGGAATGGCCGAAGAAGAGGAGATGGGTGGACGCAGTCGCACCATCCGTCGTAAATCGATGGCGAAGGGCTCCATCGAGAACGTTTTGACCGTGTTGCAGCGCATGGGTATTCGATCCTATGATTACGACCTGCACATCAATTTTCCTGGCGGTGTTCCTGTAGATGGGCCATCCGCTGGCATTGCCATCGCGACAGCGATCTGCTCGGCTATCAAGGAAGTGCCTGTCGACAATCTCCTTGCCATGACGGGTGAGGTAAGCATTCACGGAAAGGTAAAGCCGGTGGGTGGTGTCGTAGCGAAAGTAGAAGCAGCACGTATGGCCGGGGCTACACGCGTTCTGATCCCGGAAGAGAACTGGCAATCTATTTTTGCCGACATGAAGGGCATTGAAATCATTCCTGTATCTGCGGTATCGCAAGTCCTCGAGCTGGCGCTGCTGGAACAGGAGGAGCCGAAAACGGAAGAAGCGGGTTTCACCCTGCAATTGCCGGCAGAAGAGCTGGCATCGTCCCCAATGTCCTTGTAAACAGTCGGGAGAACTTGCATATTAGACATCGGATTGCGTTTGCGCTACAATGGAAAAAAGCTTCAACTTGTCGGTGGGCGAGGGGTTGCTTACTCCTGCACAAGCCTCGAAAAATGCTGTGTTGGCGGGCTGCCCCCCGTGTCGACGAGTTATTTTTTCGACGATCAAAAACGGCTGTCGGAGCCGTTTTTGCATGTTAACGAACTGAAACTTTGATAAAGGGATCAACAAGGAGAGGTGCATAAGTTTGGGCGAACGTTCCGGTAAACGAGAATTACCGCTTCTCCCGTTGCGAGGATTGCTTGTGTATCCAACTATGGTACTCCATCTGGATGTTGGGCGAGAAAAGTCCATACGCGCATTGGAGCAGGCGATGGTGGATGACAATAAAATCCTATTGGCGACGCAGGAAGAAGTCCACATAGAAGAACCGAATGCAGAGCAAATCTACACCATTGGTACGGTGGCACGGGTCAAGCAGATGCTGAAGCTGCCGAATGGTACGATTCGCGTCCTCGTAGAAGGTCTGCAACGGGCCAAAATCGAGGAGTATTTACAGTCGGACGATTACTTCATTGTTTCCATTACATACTTGAATGATGAAAACTCAGAGGAAAATGAGGCAGAAGCTCTGATGCGTTCTGTTCTCAACCATTTTGAACAGTATATCAAGCTGTCCAAGAAGGTATCCCCCGAGACGTTGACCTCCGTGACAGACATCGAGGAGCCAGGCAGACTGGCAGACGTGATCGCTTCCCACCTTCCATTAAAAATCAAGGATAAGCAGGAGATACTGGAGACGGTCAATATTCAGGAGCGTCTGGAAATCCTCTTGACTATTCTCAACAATGAGCGAGAGGTACTGGAGCTGGAGCGCAAAATCGGCAACCGTGTGAAAAAGCAGATGGAGCGCACCCAGAAAGAGTACTACCTGCGTGAACAGATGAAGGCGATCCAGAAAGAACTGGGCGACAAGGATGGTCGCCAGGGTGAAGTCGACGAGCTGCGTGCCCAGCTGGAGAAGTCGGATGCGCCAGAGCGGATCAAGGCGAAGATCGAGAAAGAGCTGGACCGACTGGAAAAAATGCCGTCCACTTCTGCAGAGGGCTCCGTGATCCGTACGTATATTGATACGCTCTTGGGATTGCCTTGGACGAAAACAACCGAGGACAATCTCGACATCAGCCATGCGGAGAAAGTCCTGGATGAGGATCACTACGGTTTGGAAAAGCCAAAAGAGCGCGTTCTGGAATATCTGGCTGTGCAAAAGCTGGTCAATTCCATGCGCGGACCGATTCTCTGTCTGGTCGGCCCTCCAGGGGTAGGGAAAACCTCTTTGGCACGTTCAGTCGCTCGCGCTTTGGGACGAGAGTTTGTCCGTATTTCGCTGGGCGGCGTTCGGGATGAAGCAGAAATCCGCGGACATCGCCGTACCTACGTAGGCGCCTTGCCTGGACGGATTATTCAGGGAATGAAGCAGGCAGGTACGATCAATCCCGTCTTCCTGCTGGATGAAATCGACAAGCTCGCTTCTGATTTCCGGGGAGATCCTGCATCCGCTCTGCTGGAAGTGCTGGACCCGAATCAGAACGACAAGTTTTCCGACCATTACATCGAGGAAACCTACGACCTGACCAATGTCATGTTCATTACGACAGCAAATAGCCTGCACACGATTCCACGCCCGCTTTTGGATCGTATGGAGGTCATCTCCATCGCAGGATATACCGAGCTGGAAAAGCTGAACATCATGCGCGGCTATCTGATGCCTAAGCAGATGGAGGATCATGGACTTGGCAAGGATAAGCTGCAAGTAAATGAAGATGCCATGCTCAAGCTGGTTCGGCAGTACACACGTGAGGCTGGTGTGCGCAACCTGAATCGGGAAGCAGCCAGCATCTGCCGGAAGGCTGCCAAGCTGATCGTCAGCGGAGAGAAAAAACGCGTCGTGGTGACTGCCAAGACGTTGGAAGCCCTGCTTGGAAAACCGCGCTATCGCTATGGATTGGCAGAGAAAAAGGATCAGATCGGCTCGGTGACTGGTCTTGCGTGGACGCAAGCAGGAGGCGACACCTTGAACGTAGAGGTCAGCATTCTTCCTGGCAAAGGAAAGCTGACGCTGACGGGTCAATTGGGCGACGTGATGAAGGAATCCGCACAAGCGGCATTCAGTTATATCCGTTCCCGTGCAGAAGAGTGGGGGATCGACCCTGTCTTCCATGAGAAAAACGATATTCACATCCACGTTCCGGAGGGAGCAATTCCAAAGGACGGACCTTCTGCTGGTATCACGATGGCGACAGCCTTGGTCTCTGCGCTCACCCAAATTCCTGTGAAGAAGGAAGTCGGGATGACAGGAGAGATCACCCTTCGCGGCAGAGTATTGCCGATCGGCGGATTGAAGGAAAAGTGCATGTCTGCCCATCGCGCTGGATTGACGACGATTGTTTTGCCGAAAGAGAATGAAAAAGATATTGACGATATCCCGGAAAGCGTTCGAAGCGAGCTGACCTTCCATCCAGTAGAACATCTGGACGAAGTGCTCCGTATTGCCTTGACCAAAAAGCCAGAAGGTGGCAAAGCATGAAGGTAACCTCTTCCGAATTTGTCATCAGCGCCGTAGGTCCGAAGCAATACCCGACGGACGGCCTTCCTGAGATTGCACTGGTTGGCCGCTCCAATGTCGGCAAATCGTCCATGTTGAACAAAATGATGAATCGCAAGGGACTGGCCAGAATCAGTTCGCGGCCGGGGAAAACCCAGACGCTGAACTACTTCAGGGTCAATCAAATGCTGTATTTCGTTGACTTCCCTGGCTATGGCTATGCCAAGGTGGCCAAAACGATCAAGGAAACATGGGGAAAAATGATCGAAGGCTACCTGAAAAATCGCCAAGAACTGCGCTTTGTCATCCAGCTGGTAGATATCCGTCATGCACCGAGCAAGGATGACGTCGCTATGTACGATTGGTGCAAGCAAATCGGGATTCCGACCGTCGTTGTGGCGACAAAAGGAGATAAAATCGCCAGAGGGCGTTGGATGCAGCATATCAAGGTCATACGTCAGGATCTGAAGCTGCGCGGTGACGATACGATCATCGTGTTTTCCTCCGAGACAGGTCAAGGCAAGGATGAGCTGTGGGGAGAAATCATGCGTCGCTTGCGTGCAGCTGAAGAGGACCAAAGACAAGCAGAAAAAGAAGAGCAAGAAGAACAAGCGAATTCTAGCAACCCGTCATAACCCAGACCATCAGGCAGGGGGATGCATCTTACGTGACCGAGCAAACACGTTTTGCCATACGAGGGGTGATTGAAGGCTTTTACGGAAAGCCTTGGTCCCACCAAGAGCGCTTGGACATGATCGATTTTTTGGGGCGAAACAGCTATAACTATTATTTTTACTCCCCAAAAGACGACCCGTATTTGCGGGATCGCTGGATGCAGCCCCATCCAGAGCGGGATCTGGAACAGTTTGGTGTATGGGTAGCAGCTGCACGGAAACGGGGGATCTCGTTTGTCTATGCACTGAGTCCGGGGTTTGGGATGAATTATGCCAGCTCACAGCACCTTCGGCTCCTGTTAGACAAATATCAATCTCTCTACAAACAGGGCGTGCGCGACTTTGCCCTCCTGTTTGACGATATCCCCTTGCAGCTCATGCATACGGAAGACAACGAACAGTTTTCCCAGCTGGCCGAAGCGCATGTCCACACCACCATTCAGGTATGGGAGGAAATGAGCGCTTGGCCGGACGTGGGGAAGCTGTTTGTCTGTCCTACCCAGTATAGTGGAATGGGGGATGAACCCTATATCACCTATTTGGGGCGGCACCTGCCAAAGGCAGTGGAGCTGTTTTGGACAGGGCGTTTTGTTTGCTCCCCCTCGCTCACCAGTCAGGACGCCATGCGCTTTTTGACCTATACGCAACGTCGGCCGCTCTATTGGGACAACTATCCCGTAAACGATCTGGCGATGGCAAACGAGCTGCATATCGGTCCCTTGCGCAATCGAGATCACGATCTGTGCAATTACGCAGCTGGGTACGTAGCGAATGCGATGTCCAGACCGGAATCAAGCAAAATTCCTTTGATGACGGCAGCTGCCTATTTGAGAAATCCGGAAGCCTACGACCCAAGAACAGCGTGGGGCGTGGCCATAGCCGAAGTGGCAGGAGAGGAGAAGCAAGCTGCTTTTCGACGGTTTGCCGAGCATGTGCAGAGCTCCTTTCTGCACGACGCTGAATCGCCTGGTCTTCTGGAAGCCTTGCTTCAATTTCGCTTTCAATTTCTGCGTGGGGATGCTCGAAAAGCCCTTCAGGATTTACATAAAGTGTTCGTAGAGATGGAGACGACAGCACGAGATTTGCTCGTAGACACAGATGAACACAAGCTGATCCGGGAAAGTCGGGAATGGATTGAAAAATACGAAGGCTGGGGACTGGTCGGGCAGGCTGCGGTAGCCCTCATGGAGGCTGGAACCAGCGGGAAAATGGCGCAAGCGGCTTTCCATTTGCTCAAGCTGAAACGATTGGTTAAACGTGTGGAGAGCATGCCGCAAATGGTATGTGGCCATGTGATGAATACGTTTGTCGAAGCAGTATGGCAGGAAGTGAAAAAGGGACGTTAGGAAAAGCTCAAGTGGAGATACCAAAAAAGGTTCCAATCCCGACTGGGAGAGGAACCTTTTCTATTCCATTTGGCATTACACGGAATTTCGGTCTGTTCGAGTAGGCTGTTTGCGATTTTTCGCATTTTCCAGCCATTCCTTGATAGGCAATTCAGCCAGAATCATGCCGACGAAGATCAGCATACAGCCGAACAGCTGACGACCGCTCAAAATCTCGTTGATGAACACATAGGACGTCAAGGCAGCAAACACGGGCTCCAAGGCAAAAATCAGAGCGACCCGGGTCGAGCTGGTCTGCTTTTGCAGGGCGGTTTGGGCCAGGAAAGCAAGGGCGGTTGCAAAAATAGAAGTGATGAACAACCCGAAGGCTACTTCCGGAATCAGCAGAACACCAGGATCAAAAGCAAGCTGGTAATCCTCGAACAGAAAAGCGTAAGCCCAGCTCAAGAGAGCAACGGTTGTGAGCTGCACGATAGCCAGCGGCAAGGCGGGAAAGCGTGGAGCGTATTTTCCTGTAATGACGATCTGCATCGCAAAGCAGATCGCGCATCCAAAAACGAGCGCATCTCCCAGATTGAACGAGAAGGAATTGCTTTGTGTCAACATATACAGTCCGAATGCAGCCATGATGACACCGATGATGGCCGCGGGCTTTACCCGATCCCGTAGCAAGAGAAAAGAAAAGAGCGGTACGAGGACGACGGAAAGTCCGGTAATAAAGCCTGCTTTTGATGGCGTGGTATAAAGGAGCCCGACGGTCTGCAGCGCATAGCCGAGACACAGCCAGAAACCCAGGATCGCTCCTGACACGAGCAGAGGTCCTCGCCACTCCTTCCATTGCTTGCGGTACATCGTGATTTGAATGAGGAAAAGGAACAAGGCTGCAATCGTAAAGCGTACAGCATTGAACGTATTCGGAGGCAAGGAAGAGATTGCCTGCTGTACGATGAGAAAGGTACTTCCCCAAACGAAGGCAACCAACAGCAAGGTGATGTCGGCCATCCATGGTTTTCTCAAAGTTTCTCTTCTCCTATCGTGTGAGTATTCAAAATCTTTCTATCTATACATGTAGAACCATGCTGATCTCTTTCATGGATGAGTGATAGCAAAATAGAATGGCAATGCCACGTTCTCACGTACAGGAAGGTATAGCCTGCATGATACGGCATTCCTGTCAAGAGCGCAAGCGGTTTTCACATCGGATGGAGAAGTGTCGCCGTTAATAAACTTTTCACAATTACTCGTAGCCCTTTCGGGACATAATGTTATAATGATAGTGAAATTTATACATGGAACGACAAAGCAGGTCATTCTGGGAGGATATTATGGATATACTTTTGCTGGGACTTAACTATAAAACGGCACCGGTTGAAATTCGCGAAAAATTTACTTTTAGCGACGATGGCACCGCACGTGCTCTTCATCTCCTCTCCCAGACGAAGAGTATCGCTGAATGTATCATTATCGGTACGTGCAACCGCACTGAGATCTATGTGGTATGTGACCAGGCCAATATTGGACGGGATTATACGCTGCGCTTTCTCGCAGAGTGGTTTGGCGTGGAAAAAGAGTCTTTCAAGGAACATCTCTATATAAAAGAACAAGAGCAAGCCATCGAGCATTTGCTTCGCGTATCGGCTGGTCTGGATTCGATGGTCATGGGAGAAACGCAGATTCTCGGTCAGGTGCGGGATGCTTTTCTGCTTGCCCAAAAATTGGAGACCACGGGAACGGTTTTTAATACGTTATTCAAACAAGCAATTACATTTGCCAAGCGGGCGCATACCGAGACAGCAATCGGACAGAATGCAGTCTCTGTCAGCTATGCTGCGATCGAGCTGGGCAAGAAGATCTTCGGTACCTTCTCGGGCAAAACCGTCCTGATCATCGGTGCGGGCAAGATGAGCGAGCTGACTGTGAAGCACTTGCATGCCAACGGAGCTGCCAAGGTGATCGTTGCGAACCGGACGCTGGAGCGCGCACAGCTGCTCGCACAGAAGTTCAAAGGGGACGCCTGTACGATGGAGCAGCTGCCACAGGCACTGCTCGCAGCTGACGTCGTCATCAGTTCTACCGGAGCGGCTGGCTATGTGCTCGGAAAAAGAGAACTGACTTCGATCATGAAACAGCGAAAGCACCGTCCTTTGTTCATGGTAGACATCGCCGTTCCACGCGACTTGAACCCGGATCTGCACGACCTGGACAATGTCTATCTGTACGATATCGACGATCTGGAAGGAATCGTGGCAAGCAACGTGGCTGAACGCTCTCGAGAAGCAGAGCGCCTGGATGTCATGATCGAAGAAGAGATTGTGGCTTTTACCAACTGGTACCAGACGTTGGGTGTGGCGCCATTGATTGCTGCATTGCGTGAAAAAGCATTGGGCATTCACGGAGAAGCGATGCGCAAGATCGAAAACAAGCTGCCGCAATTGAGTGAGCGGGAAATGCATATCATCCGAAAAACGACCAAAGGGATTGTCAATCAGCTCATGCACGATCCGGTTGTGCGCTTGAAAGAGATGGCAGCCAATAAAAAAGGAGACGATGTGCTGGATATTTTCACGACGATGTTCGCCCTTGAGGAAATTCTGACTCGTACGGAGAAGGAAGCTACCTGGGCTAGCGAGAAGAAAAAACAGCTGACTTCCCCGGAGAAGATCCTCGTCTCCCGAGATTCATAATGAGTATTTCGTGATAGAAACTTGAAAGAGAAAGAGGGGAGGGCGTACATGGCTGATGTGAGATGGATCTATGATCTGACCATCTTTCTCTATGCTGCGAGTGTTCTCTTCTATTTTAACGACTTCTTGCAAAGCAATCGGAAAGTCAAACGTTTGGCTTTCGGGTTGCTTGCTGTCGTTTGGGCCTTGCAAACCGCATTTTTTGTCTCGCAAACCATGGCCAAAGCCTATTTTCCTGTCATCACCTTGTTTGAGACGCTCTTTTTTTACTCATGGGTACTGGTGAGCCTTTCGCTTGCCATCCACTATTTTTTTCGCATTGATTTACTGGTTTTTTTTACTAATATCATCGGATTTGTCGTACTGGTCATGTCCATGTTTTTGCCGGAGACACCGATTACAGCCGTCTCCCATATCTTGACCTCGGAGCTGCTCTTGACGCATGTGACGCTGGCGATGTTCAGCTATGGGGCATTTTCACTCTCGATGGTGTTTTCCGTCATGTACCTGTTTCAGCACAAGATGTTAAAGGAACGAAAATGGACTCCCTTGCTGCGCAGGCTGCCGAGCTTGGACCAACTGGAGGCCTATGCATACCGGATGAATATGCTGGGCGTCCCGATGCTCCTCTTGTCCATTGTTCTGGGGATTATATGGGGGAAAATGGTTCTGCCTGAAAAATTCCTGCTAGACGCCAAGGTGTTTTTGTCCATACTGCTAGTGGCAGTCTATTCTTTCTGGCTGTATAAACGATACCGCGATACGTGGCAAATGCGAAGGCTGGCACAGATGAACATTTTGGCATTCGCTCTCTTACTAATCAATTTTTTCGGAACGAATACATCTAATTTTCACAGCTGGTGGTAGCGGCTGTCTGAGGAGGCAATCATGAAGAACTGGAAAGTGGGAACGCGCCGCAGCCGTTTGGCGCTGACTCAAACGAATTGGGTAGTGGAACAATTGCAAAAGCTGGAGCCAGAAGCGAGCTTTGAGCTGCATGAAATCGTGACCAAGGGTGATCAGATTCTGGATGTCATGCTATCCAAAGTAGGAGGCAAAGGACTGTTCGTCAAGGAAATCGAGCAATCTCTCTACGACAAGGAAACAGATTTTGCAGTTCACAGCTTGAAGGACATGCCTGCTGAACTCCCAGAGGGCTTAGTCATTGGCGCTATTCCAAAGCGCGTTGATCCAAGAGACGTGCTCCTCTCCAAGGATGGCAAGACATTGGATGAACTCCCAGAGAGTGCTCTGGTAGGAACTAGCAGTCTTCGTCGTGCTGCACAGCTTTTGGCGTATCGTCCGGATATCCAGATCGAATCCGTCCGCGGAAATATTGATACGCGGATGCGCAAGCTGCACGAAGGAAATTTTGACGCCATCATTCTGGCTGCCGCTGGATTGGAGCGGGTTCAATTTGAGGGCGAAATCGCCCAGTTTTTGCCTGTGGAGATCAGTCTTCCGGCTGTCGGCCAAGGAGCTTTGGCTATCGAATGTCGTGCCGACGACGAGGAAACTCTCGCTTTGCTGCGCCGCTTGGATGATGAGCCGACCCGTCTGGCTGTGACCGCTGAGCGCACCTTCCTGCACAAACTGCAGGGTGGCTGCCAAGTGCCGATCGGTGCATACGCAACGGTAGAAGATGGAGAGATTCATCTGACTGCGATGGTTGGCTCTCCAGATGGAAAGCTAATCTGCAAGAGCACCGCTTCTGGTCGCGATCCTGTAGCCGTAGGCTTGCAGGTATCGGAGGCCGTCCTGGCTCAGGGTGCAGCAAATATCCTGGCAAAAGTGCTGCAGGAGAACGAAAAATGATGAGCGGCGAAGCCTACGCCAAAACCAGTGCGAGCAAGCCACTGACTGGCAAATGTGTTATGGTGACACGCGAGCGAAGTCAGGCGCGAGAATTGGTTGAACAAATAGAGGCATTGGGAGGAGAAGCGTTTGCTTTTCCTCTCTTGAAAATGATCCCGCCGCTCGATTACAAACAGCTGGATGAGGCCATTCGTACGCTCGATACCTACGACTGGCTGATCTTCACTAGTGTGAACGGCGTCCGTTTCTTTTGCGAGCGTATGGACGGATTAGGAGTAGCGGTGCAGGATTACGCTGGTCGTGTGGCGGCAGTTGGCCCCAAGACAGCGGCTGCTCTGGAAGAACGAGGGCTTTTGGTAGAGGTGATCCCTTCTGATTTTGTGGCAGAGGGATTGTTGACCAGCTTGCAGACCGCGCTTCTCGCAGGCCAGCGAGTCCTGCTGCCGCGAGCTGATATCGCCCGCAAGCTATTGCCAGAAAAGCTTCGGAAAATGGGCATGGATGTCACGGAAGTCGATGTGTATCAGACGGTGATCGATGCTGATATGGCACCTCAAGCTGCTGAGCGTTTACAGCGCGGGGAGATTGATGCGATCCTGTTTACAAGCTCGTCGACCGTCAGCCATTTTGTACAAGCGATGTCTACATGGATCACGCCCACGTGGCTCGATCGAGTCCATATCGCCTGTATCGGCCCGATTACCGCGCAGACAGCACAAAAGCTGGGGTTGCAGGTGAATGTTGTGGCACAGGAGTATACAATAGATGGATTACTGGATGCATTACTGAAGAATCTGGGAGGGGAATCTCATGACAAGCAAATTTGATCGTCATCGCCGATTGCGCAGCAGCGCAGCCATGCGCAACCTAGTTCGGGAAAATCACGTACATATTGAGGATTTGATCTATCCGCTTTTTGTAGTAGAAGGCAGCAATATTAAAGAAGAAATCCCTTCGATGCCAGGCGTTTATCATTTTTCCCTGGACATGCTGGCAGAGGAAATGAAGGAGATTGTCGCGGCAGGTATTCAATCCGTTCTGATGTTTGGTGTACCAGAATTCAAGGATGCATGCGGTTCTGAAGCATACAACGATCAAGCGATTACCCAACAGGCCATTCGCCAAATCAAGGAATCCTATCCGGAAATGATCGTCATTGCAGATACCTGTCTGTGTCAGTACACGGATCACGGGCATTGCGGTGTGTTGCACGAGGGAGAAGTCGTCAACGATGAAACCTTGAAATTACTGGCCGCTACAGCCGTATCGCAAGCAAAAGCAGGTGCAGACATCATCGCGCCTTCCAACATGATGGACGGATTTGTGATCGCCATTCGCGAAGGCTTGGACGAAGCTGGATTTGCCCATATTCCAATCATGTCTTACGCAGTGAAGTACGCATCTTCTTTTTACGGTCCATTCCGTGATGCCGCTCACTCGACACCACAGTCTGGTGATCGCAAAAGCTACCAGATGGACCCGGCCAATGCACGTGAGGGACTTCTGGAGGCAGCATCTGACGTCCGGGAAGGTGCCGACTTCCTGATTGTAAAACCAGCTCTGGCATTCATGGACATGGTCCTTCGCCTGCGCGAGAACTTCCATGTGCCGATCGTGGCGTACAACGTGAGTGCGGAGTATTCGATGGTGAAAGCCGCAGCGGCGAATGGCTGGATCGATGAAGAACGGATCGTAATGGAAACACTGGTAGGCTTCAAGCGCGCAGGCGCAGATCTGATCATTACGTATCATGCTAAAGACGTGGCAAAATGGCTGACGAGGTGAGCAAAATGAACAGAGAGAAATCGACGAAGTTTTTTGCAGAAGCGCAGCATTATATACCTGGTGGTGTAAACTCGCCTGTGCGCGCCTTCAAAAGCGTGGGCGGCAATCCGGTATACATCGCCAAAGGGGAAGGCTCCCGAATCTTCGACGTGGATGGAAACAGCTACATCGATTACATCGGATCATGGGGTCCATTGATTTTGGGCCACGCTCATCCAAAAGTACTGTCTGCCATTACAGAAGTGGCAGCATTGGGTACCAGCTTTGGGGCACCGACCGAGCGGGAAACCGTGATGGCCAAGCTGGTTTGCGAGCTGGTGCCATCCGTTGAGGTTGTGCGGATGGTCAATTCCGGTACAGAGGCGACGATGAGTGCACTTCGCCTGGCTCGCGGCTATACCAAGCGCAACAAAATCATGAAGTTCGAAGGCTGCTACCATGGTCATGCGGACAGTCTTTTGATCAAAGCGGGTTCAGGTGTAGCTACGCTCGGTTTGCCTGATAGCCCGGGTGTACCAGAAGGCACAGCACTCAATACGATTACAGTGCCGTACAACGATCTGGAAAGTGTAAAGCTGGCGTTCGAAAACTACAGTGACGATCTGGCTGCCGTTATCGTCGAACCAGTAGGCGGCAATATGGGTGTCGTCCCTCCGTTGCCTGGCTTCCTGGAAGGCTTGCGTCAGATTACTGAGCAATACGGTACTCTCTTGATCTTTGACGAGGTCATGACCGGCTTCCGCGTTGCTTTGGGTGGTGCACAAGAGCGTTTCGGCATTACACCAGACCTGACTACGATGGGGAAAGTTATCGGCGGCGGCTTGCCAGTTGGCGCTTACGGCGGTAAACGGGAAATCATGCAACAGATCGCGCCTGCAGGTCCGATCTATCAGGCAGGTACGCTTTCGGGCAATCCGTTGGCGATGGCAGCAGGACTGGCGACTCTTCAGGAATTGTCCACACCGGGTGCTTACGAGCAGCTGGAAAAGCTGTCCAAGCGTCTGGGTGAAGGTCTCGCCGAGAACGCAAGCAAACTCGGCATTCCACATACACTGAACCGTGTTGGATCGATGGTTTGCCTGTTCTTCACAGATACGCCTGTCATCAATTACGAGACTGCGAAAACCTCGGATCTGGAGCGTTTCTCCTCATACTTCAGTCATTTGCTGGACGATGGCATCATGATTCCGCCATCCCAGTTTGAAGGCATGTTTGTATCACTCGCTCATACAGAGGAAGACATCGAGCGTACGATTGAGGCAAGCTACCGGGCCATGCAAAAACTGTAAGAACGAAACCCCCTTTGAAAAAGGGGGTTTTCCTGTTTTCTTGTTTGCGCAATGTTTTAAACAGAGGTTTCATTTCCTCTTACAGGATTTGTCTGTATTTGTTAAGAATATGGTAAAGTGTGGATAAAAAGTCGATAACAAAGGAGACATCGTGATGGAGGGAATGGTAGTCCAAGTACCGCAAAAACATTTTATTGGCATGAGCTTTTCAGGACCTTTTCAGACACTGGTGGAAGGGATGACCGACCATTGGGGGAAATTTGTCGCTCGACAGCAAGAGATACCGCTCGTGATTCACCCCGATGTCCGATACGACATCAGTGATGAAAATGCCAAGTATCGCATGTATACCGAATATGTGGCAGTGGAAGTCGAGGGCTTTGAAAGAATCCCGGAAAGAATGGTAGCTTTCACGATCCCCGCCAGGACATACGCTCGTTTCACCCATGTCGGCCCCATGTCTACGGTAAAAGATACATACACACAGCTGTTTCAATGGTTGGCACAGCAGGGACTGGAAATGGACGAAACGGCATTGCGCATGGAGCGTTATGATGCTCAGTACATCCCGTCCATGCACGCACCGGATCGCCCCGAAAATACATACCAAATCTTTATACCGCTGAAGGAAGTCTAGCTGTTCATCGCCCAACCGAGGTGAGGAAGGTCTGCATGGCTTTTATGACACCCTGCAAGCAGACTCTCCTGAATATGTACCATGTGGTGTAACACCTCCTATGAGCGAATGGCCATCATCCACAACGTCCTCCGGCAATTGCCATCCGGTGAGATCACTGGATTTGGCGGTGGGTGGGCAATTTTTCTCTGTCGCGTTGGCGTGGTTTACCAGTTCTTGACGAAAGAAGAAGCGTGGGTGATCAACTTGGAGGCAGCCCGACACGTGCAGGAGCATCATGACAGCTGGCAGAATTATTTCATCGGCTTTGCAGCAGGGAGTCAGTTTCACTTGTCGGATCGTCGATGGAAGAAATGCATCCCGGTCATGAACCGGGTGAGCACGATACTGGGCAGAAGCACGTTGGGTTGGAACAGAGCAGCGTGGGTTCAGGATTTGCTGCCGGATAAGGAAAAGCACCTCCCCAAGCAGGAGAGTATCTCTGTTTGACAGGTAAATACTGAAAAGAAAGCCAAGCGTACGCAGAAAAGCGATGCTTGGCTCATTTTTATTTATACGGCTTTACGCCCAGCAAGGTATCCAGTCCGACGATTTCGAAGCCTTGCTGTTGAAGCTCGGAAATGATCATAGGAACCGCTTTGGCTGTCTCGCTTTTGTCATCATTGGAGTGCATCAGGATAATGTCGCCATTCCGTACGTTGTCCATCACGTTCTTGCGGATATTTTCGGCTTCCTTTTGAGACCAATCCAGTGTGTCGATAGACCAGAGAATAATCGTATTCCCGTTTTGCTTGGCCGCTTTCACGACCTGTTCATCTGTCTCGCCAAAAGGAGGACGCAGGAGAGCAGGCTTTTTGCCAATAACCTGCTCGATTTCGTTCTCCGTCTGGATAAGATCCGCTGCTATGCCTTGCAGGTTTTTGGTTGTTAAATCTTCGTGCAAATAGCTGTGACCCTGAACAAGATGACCGCTCTTCGCGGCGAGCTGTACGACCTCCGGATTTTCCTTCACTCTGCTGCCGACGAAGAAGAAGCTTCCTTTTACCCCGTACTGGTCCAGCGTGCGGATGATCGCGGGTGTGACAGTAGCATCGGGACCGTCGTCAAAGGTTAAGGCAACCTGTTTTTTATTCGGGCCATTGATGTACACTTCATCACGATGCTTGCTTGCAAATTGCCGAATCTCGTTTCTCCATCGGTCCATGTTTTGTTTCGCTTTCGTAGATAGCTGGTTGGATTCACCTTTGATAGCCAGATCGTAAGTCTCGGGGATCGATGCCGATGGGTCAGCTCCTTGATCAGCCGAAGCAAGCAAGGATACGTGGTCTACTCTGCCTCTTTCATCGGAGAGGATGAAGCGAAGGGACAATGATTCGTCAAGGCTGTAGGAGAGAACGGTTTCATTCGGCAGTTTTCTGATATGCTCCGCTTCGCCGAGCATATCCATGATCTGGTCCCGGGAGATTCTTTGCAGATTCCCTCCTACTTGATCCAGCTTGTCAGGTTGGCCCCAAGCTTGCTCTACTTCGTCCATGGTCGTTTTGGTAACCACAAAGGAAGTATGCGGGATTTTCCCATCCCGTGCCAGGTCGATCAAAACCGCAAGCTCGAACGGGTTCTTTTCGGCTGGTGGTGTTTGCGGCAAAGGCTCTTCACTCTGGGCTACAGGAGGAGCTTGTGCCGATTCGTTTTCGGTGCTAAAAGGAGAACACGCTGTGAGCAGCAATGCCAGAATTACGGTTTTGGTTGTGTTGGTTTGTCGTTTCAACCTGTGTACCTTCTCTCTCAGGTAGTCAGTGGTGCTTTGCTACTAGTATGGACGAAATAAGGGCCAGAAGGTTGCATGCTTTCGATAAACTGGAAGGTATGGGACAGGCAAAAAGAGAATGGAATTAAAAATCAGCTATCAAGTCAGGAGTTGAAGGGATGACAACGAATCTATACTTCGTCCGCCATGCCCATTCTGTCTACTCACCGGATGAATATAAGCGGCCACTACCTGGGGACAGAAGTGGTGATCATGGAGGATTTCAAGGAAAGAGTCTTGGCGGATCAGCAGATCGCTCATTTTGATGAAGCTGTTCTGAAGGCTGTTGAGCGACTCTGGGATCAGCCATAGGATACAGGTTTAGGTTTTAGCGGCTCCGGGCAAGACTTTGACAAAGACGGAAAGAAAGGGATGAGCATATGAAAAAACGGATTCAGTTAAAAAATGGAAAACGCATCGCCTATCAGGAAGAAGGGACTGGAGGGACCCCCATTGTTTTGCTGCATGGCTTTTGCGGAAGCAGTGCGTATTGGAACCGGGTGTTGCCTCTTCTCGGTAAAACCCGTCATGTCATCGCTGTGGATCTGGCAGGCCACGGGGATAGCTCAGCACCAGAACCGAATGAAGCCTATACGATTGAGAAATTCGCGGAGGAGCTCTCCATGCTGGTGGAGGAGTGGGGTTTTGAACGTATTCATCTCTTCGGCCATTCATTGGGAGGCTATGTTGCCCTGGCATTTGCCGAACAGTATGCAGACAAGCTGCAGAGCTTTGGTCTGATTCACTCCACGCCCTTTCCAGATGACGAGGCAGCCCAGCAAAATCGCAACAAAGGGGCAGAGAGCATCCGCAGCAACGGAATAGAGCCGTTCATCAAGGCATTGGTTCCCAAGCTGTTTGCGCCAGAGAACCTGAAGTCCATGCCCGATCAGGTTGCTTTAGCCAAAGAAATCGGACTGGCTACCGATCCAAACGGGGCCATCCAAACTCTCCGGGCCATGAGGGATCGCAAGGATCGGCTGCACGTTTTGCAAGAATCCCAGCTCCCTGTGTTGTTGCTGGCAGGTGACCAGGATCAAGTCATTGCACCAGCCAAGACCTTTGTGGTAGAAAAGGCACAGGTCCAGCAAGTGCTGCTGCCAAATGTGGGGCACATGGGCATGCTGGAGGCTCCTCAGGATTTAGTCGATGCGATGGTGAAGTTTGTCGAGTCACTTTAGAATCCTTTACAATCATTCATTTTCTAGTACATTTATCCAATCTATCAGCCAAAATTTAATAATTTTTGATATAATGGTCACGAGTTTGGACAAATAGATACATAGTTGAGAGGGGAAATTTGCGATGAAAAAAGCACGTCGTATTTCGATGACTGCATTCGCTTCAGTTGTCTTTGCCTCGATGATGGCAACATCCGCTTTTGCTGCACCGCTGCATCCTGTTCAGCACGCTGACTGGATGGCAAAAAAATCGATCATTTCAGCGGGTCAAAATGGGGATTTAGCCCTGGAACGCAATGTTACATTGGCTGAAGCACTGGTTGTTTTCGCGAAGCTGAAAGAAACTGAGCTGACAGCTGCAGCAGCTGGAGCACATTGGTCCACTCCATATCTGAACTGGGCAAAAGCAGAAGGGGCAGTCAGCGACGCAGATACCGCCAACCCTTCACAAGCTGTTTCTGCTGCCAAACTGGTTGCAATCGCTGAAAAACTGGGATACAGCATGAGCCTCGACGAAAAAGCACAGGTAACACGCGGCGAGTTCTTCCAGGCGTTGGGAGATGCAGCTACCACCCAAATTACCATCGCGCACACCAATGACGTGCATGGTCACATTCAAGAAGATAAAGGACAAAAGGAATATGGCTACGCCAAGATCGCTACCTTGATCAATGAATGGCGCTCAGAAAATGATAACTTCCTGCTTCTCGATGCAGGAGACACTTTCCAGGGAACCATTTTCGTGAACCAGTTCAAAGGGGAATCCATCGTTCCGATTCTCAACCACCTCGACTACAGCGTGATGGCTGCTGGAAACCACGAGTTTGACTTTGGCTACGAGCAATTGCTGAAGCTGCGTGATGCATTGGATCATCCCGTAATCTCTGCGAACGTGTTCAAAGCAGACGGTGAAGAACTGCTGGTTCCTACCTTCAAGGCTGAGATCGGCGGCAAGAAGTTTGCCTTCCTGGGCTTTGTAGCAGAGGATACACCAATCCTGACACACCCTGACAACGTAAAAGGACTTACCTTCAAAAGTCCTGTAGAGGTTGCCAAGGCTGTCGTTCCTGAACTGAAAAAAGAAGTGGATCACGTGGTAGTCGTTTCCCACATCGGAATTAACGTCGACCGTGAGATCGCCGAAAATGTGGAAGGAATCGACCTGATCGTCGGCGGACACTCCCATACGCCACTGCGTACTCCAGAAGTCATCAATGGAACCTATATCGTACAGGACTGGGAGTACGGCAAATCTTTGGGCCGTGCTGACCTCTACTACCTGGATAATGAATTGGTTGCCTTCAGCGGCGGATTGAAAGAATACGATGAGACTGTCGTAGCGGATCCGGAAATCGATAAAATGGTGAAGGACATCGTCACGCAAATCGACACAGTCATGAACGTGGTGATTGCCAAATCTGAAGTTCCACTGGATGGCGACCGCAATCTGGTCCGTAAGAAAGAAACCAACGTGGGCAACCTGATTACTGACATCATGCTGGAGCGTACGCAAAGCATCCCTGGCTATGAAGCAGATGTAGCAGTGGCGAATGGCGGCGGTATCCGCACACAGCTCGAAGCAGGAGACATTACGAAGAAAAACCTGTATACTTTGCTGCCGTTTGAAAACAACACTTTATCAGTAATTGAAGTTACAGGGGCAGAATTGAAACAGGTCTTGGAACATGGAGTGAGTGATGTGGAAAACGGCGCAGGCCGCTTCCCGCAAATCAGTGGAATGAGCTTTACCTACAGCAAGAGCAAACCGGTGGGGGAGCGCGTTCTCGAAGTTAAGGTAGGCGACGCTCCACTTGATCTTGAGAAAACCTACAAGCTGGCGACCATTGACTTCTTGGCTGCTGGGGGAGATGGGTTTGAAATGCTGAAAGAAAAACCATTCTTCAACTCAGGTTTGTCTATGTACAGCGTGGTTGAAGCAGGACTGATCGAGCGTAAAGTCGTCAATCCGCAGGTTGAAGGACGTATTGTTGAAGTAGAATAGACGTTTTGCGACACAAAGACAGGGGACGAGCATTCATTCCCTGTCTTTTTTTCATTCAGGAACAATAATATTTAGTACCTTGTATTGTATAATAGTAATCTGGTAGAATTTTCTGGGTGATGCACAATGAATGTCCAGTTTAAAAAAGGTGTCCTGGAGCTGTGCGTGCTGGCGTTAGCCGCGTATCAGGACAGATACGGGTATGAACTGGTTGCGAGCATTTCTGAAAAGTTCCATATTTCCGAAGGGAGCGTTTATCCCTTGCTGCGACGTCTTACACAGGAAGGCTTGTTTGTTACGTACCTGGCAGAATCCCAGGAAGGTCCGCCTCGCAAGTACTATCGGCTGACAGAGCGAGGACGTATCTATATGAACGATCTGATCCTGGAATGGCATGTGTTCAGCCGTGGTGTGAATCAGATCATCGAGGAGGGACTTGGGTATGACGAGGCTTGAGTTTATCGAAGAATTAAACGCCTTGCTGGCGGATTTGCCTGACAAGGATCGCTTGGACATCCTTTCTGATTATACGGAGCATTTTTTGATCGGGATCGAGAAGGGGAAAAGTGAACACGAAATCGCTGAGCAGTTAGGGAGCCCGAAAACAGTAGCCAGAGAAGTATTGGCTGGGTATCGTATTCATCAAGCCCAGACAGATGCCTCCATTGGAAATATCAGCCGGGCGATTCTGGCCACCGTTAGCCTTGGTTTTTTCAATATTGTTTTTGTACTAGGGCCGTTCATGGCTTTGATTGGAGTACTCATCGCGTTTTATTCCGTAGCCGTCACGCTCTTGTTTGTTCCGTTTGCCTTTGCGTTCTTTCCTCCGTTACTGGCCGACATTTCTGAGAATCGACTTCTCATGCTGTTCGGATGCTTGACCTCAGTCGGTTTGGGGGGCATGCTGTTTATTTGGCTGCTGCGCTTGACGGTTTGGCTCTATCGACAGTTTTTGCGGTATCTTCAATTCAATGTTCAGATGATCAGGGGGAAATAAGATGACCCGATGGTTAAAAAGATTGTTCCGATTCTTTTTGCTCGTATTTATCGTCGGCGCAGTAGGTTTGATCTGGCTGTTATCACAAAGGGATACACTGATCGAGGCGGGGACGGCAATCGATGAGCAGCGAACGATTGAACAAGCGGTAAAAGGGGTAGAAATCGCGACCAGCAGGGTAGATGTCAAAGTCATGTACAGCCATATCCCTACGGCTCGTATCGGATTAGTGGGCAAGGTGTCGGAAGAGCAGAGAAAGCAAATTCAATTGCAAAGCGAAGTGAAGGCTGATGGAAGCTTGCAGGTGAAGGTGATCGAACAGCAGGGTGCCAATCTGTTTTTCATGGGACGCAGCTGGCTTCAACTGCAGGTATTGCTACCCGAAACGGATGACTCCTATGATCGCTTGCAAGTAAAAACCGATACCGGTGATGTGAGCATTCATACCGTATCAGCCAAGGAGGGCAAAGTCTTCTCCAGCACGGGAGATATTGATTTGCTCGGATTTCACGGAGACACCTTGGAAGTCAAGACCGAAACAGGCGACATTAATCTAATAGATACGCAGGCAGCCATGCAACTGACGAGCACGACAGGTGATGTGGATGTCCTGAATGTACCTGAGCTGCTGCACGCATTAAAAGTAAGCACGGAGACTGGCGATGTTCAGATCACGTTTGCCAAACAACCAGCCGCGGTTGATTTGGACCTGGAGGCGCCGATTGGGGATATTGAAGTAGGTTGGACAAAAGGTTCCTATAGCGTGGGAGGACCGACTCTTTCGGTGAAATCCTCAACGGGAGATATTCGGATTCAATAGACAAAGTTTGGCAAGAATAATGGAATAGGTTGGGAAAAGTAGAAACGATAAGATTTTGACACAAAAAAGAGCGTTTTTGTCGAAACTCAATGGTATCATTAGGGTTGGGAAAGATTATTGTGCAAAGCGAGGTTTATTTCATGACCGCAAAACCATTTAACGATACGTTCTTAAAAGCTTGTCGAAAGGAAGCGACGGATCACATACCAGTATGGTATATGCGTCAGGCTGGTCGTTATCAGCCTGAGTACCGGGCGATTCGCGCAAAACATACCTTTTTTGAAATGAATTACATACCGGAAGTGTGTGCGGAGGTTACCCGATTGCCTGTAGAGCAGTTGGGTGTCGATGCAGCGATTCTGTTTGCCGACATAATGACTCCGTTAAAGCCGATCGGCGTGGACGTAAATATCGAATCTGGCATCGGGCCTGTCATCGCCAATCCTGTTGAGTCCCTGGCCGACGTCGAGCGTTTGAGCGATCTGGACCCGGAGACACACGTCCCTTATATTCTGGAATCCATCAAGATTTTGCGTCAGCAGCTTTCTGTTCCGCTGATTGGCTTTGCAGGTGCTCCGTTTACATTGGCCAGCTACATGATCGAAGGTGGCCCGTCCAAGCATTATCACAAAACCAAATCCTTCATGTACACCGAACCAGTAGCATGGCAGGCATTGATGGATAAACTGGGAGACCTGACCATCACTTATCTGAAAGCACAAATTCGGGCGGGGGCTCAGGCAGTGCAAGTATTTGACTCCTGGGTAGGGGCATTGAACGACGAAGATTACCGGACTTTCATTGCACCTGTCATGAACCGGATTTTCTCTGCACTTCGCCAGACGGATGTACCGACGATCTATTTCGGTGTAGGGGCAGGACATCTTCTGCAAGAATGGAACCGCTTGCCTGTAGATGTAGTGGGACTCGACTGGCGCACTTCGATCACCACTGCACGTGAACTTGGAGTGACCAAGGCGCTGCAAGGTAACCTCGATCCGACACTGTTGCTGGCTCCATGGGAAAAGCTCGAGTCCAAAGCGCAAGAGATCCTGGCTGAGGGAACCAAGAAGCCTGGTTTCATCTTTAACCTGGGACATGGCGTGTTCCCAGACGCAAAAGTGGAGACACTGCAAAAATTGACCCAACTGATTCATAGCTACAAGACAGGGCAGTAATCAGGAGGTGCGTGAAGGATGTCTAAACAAAAAACGGGACTGCTGCTGATGGCGTATGGTACGCCACGCACGCCCGATGAAATCGAGCCTTACTATACGCATATTCGCCGTGGGCGCAAGCCGTCCCAGGAGCATCTCGACGATTTGGTCTCACGCTATGAAGCGGTAGGGGGATTGAACCGTTTTGCCGAAATTACGGACGAGCAGGTTCAAGAGCTGGAAAAAGAAATGAATAAGCGCTACCCGGATCGTGAATTTGCGGGCTACCTGGGGTTGAAGCATATCTCGCCATTCATTGAGGATGCAGTCGACAAAATGAAGCAGGATGGCGTAGAGGAAGCGATCAGCCTGGTGCTGGCCCCTCACTATTCAACTTACAGCGTCAAAGAGTACAACGGACGGGCTAAAGCGCATGCAGAAGCCATCGGCGGGCCGAACATTCGCAGCATCGAGAGCTGGTACCTGGAGCCTGGCTTCATCTCCTACTGGGTGAGTGTGATTCAGGAAGTCTTTGCATCCATGTCCGCTGCCGAACGAGAGAAGGCAGTCGTGATTTTTTCGGCACATAGCCTTCCGGAGAAGATACTTCACTCCGGCGATCCTTATCCACAGCAGCTCGAGGAAACTGCCAAGCTCATTGCAGAGCAAGCAGGCATAGCGAACTTTGCGATTGGTTGGCAAAGCGCTGGAAATACACCTGAGCCTTGGCTGGGGCCTGATGTACAGGACTTGACCAGAGAATTGCATGCCAAACACGGATACCAGGCATTTGTCTATTGTCCAGTCGGGTTTATTGCAGAGCATCTGGAAGTTTTGTATGACAACGATGTGGAATGTAAGTCAGTAACAGATGAGTTGGGCGTGCACTACTACCGTCCTCCGATGCCGAATGCCAGACCAGCTTTTATCTCCAGTCTGGCGGATGCCATCGAGAAAAAGTTGGTAGACTAGGGGTTCGATCAAGATGAGTGAGACAACCTATCACATTACGATTATTGGTGGCGGCATCACAGGTCTGAGTGCCGCCTTTTATTTGCATCAGGAAATCGAGGCAAAGAACTTGCCTGTTCGCATTCAATTGATTGAGGAAGCAGATCGTTTGGGCGGCAAGATTAAAACCTGGAGACATGAGGGGTACGTCATCGAGCTTGGACCGGACTCCTTTCTGGAGCGAAAAGGAAGTGCGGCCCAATTGGCACGGGATTTGGGATTGCAGGATGAACTGGTGCGCAATAGTACAGGTCAATCTTATATTTATCACCAGGATCGCCTGCTCCCGATTCCAGAAGGTGCCGTCATGGGTGTACCGACGAAGCTCATGCCATTTGTGCGCACGGATCTGATCTCCTGGCCAGGAAAGCTCAGGGCAGCAGCCGATCTGTTTTTACCCGCATCCAAGGGGAACGAGGATCGCTCAGTCGGAGAATTTTTTCGACGCAGATTGGGCGACGAGGTGATTGAAAACCTGATCCAGCCGCTCCTGTCCGGCGTCTATTCGGGAGATATCGACAATCTCAGTCTATTGTCCAGCTTTCCGCAATACGCAAAAATGGAACAACAGCATCGCAGTCTGATTCTGGCGATGAAGCATTCCAGGCCACAGACAAAGGATCCGGGCAAACCCAAGGGAATCTTTCTTACGCTGAACAGCGGTTTGGAAACGCTCATCGAGGAAATGGAGAAGCGATTGCCGGCAGACGCTATCTGGAAAGGGACAGGCTTGGAGAAACTGACAAAGCGCGAAAACGGAGGCTACATCCTGACGATGAAGGATGGACGTGTGGTGGAAACGGACGCTGTATTGCTGACGTTGCCGCATGCGATTACGGAGCTGCTGCTTCGCCCTTATGTTGAGACTCCGACACTTCCAATGGCCAAACCGCATATGGTCGCAACGATCGCGATGGGTTTTCCCGAGGAGGCGTTGGATCAGCGCCTGAACGGCACGGGCTTTATCGTGCCACGCAACTCGGGAGCCAGAATCACAGCCTGCACCTGGGCGCATCGCAAGTGGCCGCATACGACGCCAAAAGGCAAAGCGTTATTGAGATGCTTTGTTGGAAGGGCGACAGAACAGTCCTTTATGAGCATGTCAGATGAAGAGATCGTTCAGATGGTCTTGCAGGATCTGCGCAAAATCATGACGATTGAACAAGAACCAGACTTTTATCGGGTGACCAGACTTCAAAATGCGATTCCGTACGTTGTCGGACATCAGGATTGGGTGAAGGAAGTTCGCGCAAAAGTAGAGGCAGCGCTGACTGACGTTCACTTGGCCGGGGCTTCGTACAGTGGCGTAGGCGTACCGGATTGTATAGATCAAGGTAAAAAAGCGGTTCTAGATTTGCTGGCATCCATCCAACCGGGGAGATAATCCCCGGTTTTTTCGTTTTTCAGGTGCTAAACGACTCGTCCCGTCCATATAGTATAGGGAAATGTCCTGCACCTGAAAGGAGGATCACGAATGGCATTACAGGATGGACTACTCTCGTTTACCATCAAGGAGACCATTTTCCTCTCATCTGATAGAGCCGGAATTGGCGAGCTGCAAGAGTTGGAGCTCGTTCCGGATGTAGAGGTATTGGAGAATCAGTCCTATGTCTCCATTACAGGCTGCCTGCAGCTGTTTGGGAAGTACGAGCCGATCAGAGAACCTGCTGAACCAACCAGCGGTGGAACGGAAACTCTGATCGAGGCGATGAACTTTTCGCCGTTTCGGCAGGACGGAGGTGAACGATCGGTCTACGGCTGGGAAGAGCAGATCGGGCACCGGATTCCGCTCAACATTACCATTCCCTTAGAACGGATTGCAGAGATGGGAGATATCTACGCGGTCGTTGACAGTGTCGATTTCAGGCTTGAATCTCCGCATCAAATGCTGGTCGAGGCAGAATTGAAGATCGCTGGAATTCAATTCACAAACCAGGCAGAATCAGAGCCCCAGAAAGAGATGGCTGTTCCGTACGCAGAAGGATATCATGCCGTACCCGCCAGCCAGGAAGATTCCTGGGAGTTTTCTCATGCGGCAGTTGAAGGGGATGACGTCCTGGAGGAACCTTCCCTGGACGAAATTGAGCAAAAGCTGAGCGCATTGGAGCAAGAGATGGAAAGACAGGCACAGACAGTATCCTTTGAATCAGAGGAGTCGCCTTCCTTGTACGATGCACCTGCGATACCGGTTTCTTCCCATCAGACTTCGAGAACAGAGAGCTACGGGGAAGTGTCTGAGGAATCATTGGCCGAGTATGAATCCGCACAAATAGAGTCCTGGCAGCATGTGGCACAAAGTCAAACACAGGATTCATCTGCCTACGAGCAAGTCCTGGCTCAGGAAGACTATGAAGAAAGATTGGCTGTCGACGGACCAAACAAGGAAAATGAAGAACTTGTCCTGGCGATCCATGAACCGCAAGAAGTGCAGGATGTAGATTTCACCTCAGTGTCCGTGGAGGAGCGAACATCGAGTGAATCTAACGACGAATCGTATGAAGAGTCGTATGAAAGCCAGTCTGTATTCGCCAATGAAGAGCGAGAAAGCCACGAACTTGCAGTCAATTCAGAAGAAGCGGTCGAAGATGAGGAATTGGCTGAAGCAGCCGAAGTGATGGCGAATGCAGATGTAGAAGAGCAGGAGGAAGAAGTCGAGGTACGAATCGCGATTTCAGGCAAGCCATCTAGAGAAGAAGCAGGCAACCTGAACATCACGTCAATCTTCTCAAATGCGAGCAGGGCGAAGCAGGATGCAGAAGCGTTGCAAGCCGAATCGTCTTCCAGCTCCTCCAAGAAAGCATCGCTGCAGGAAGCCAACCCAAGTACACTGGAAGCCATGCAGAATTTGTCTTCCTTTGTTCGTAGTCGGGAAGAGAGAACCAGCCAGCTCAAGCTGTGCATCATTCAAAAGGAAGAAACGCTGGAGCTGATTTCACAGCGGTACTCATTACCCGTATCCAGGCTGGTGGAAGTAAACCGACTGACAACTGATCAGCTTGTGGCCGGGCAAATCCTGTACATTCCACAGTGAGGAGTGGAGGACTGTGGACAAAATGGATCTCCAAGAGA
The DNA here is from genome assembly GCF_029870785.1 of Brevibacillus sp. AY1. Classification (NCBI taxonomy): domain Bacteria; kingdom Bacillati; phylum Bacillota; class Bacilli; order Caryophanales; family Paenibacillaceae; genus Brevibacillus; species Brevibacillus sp. AY1. Next base: position 28,622 of record NZ_JAFLPN010000010.1, on the reverse strand, counting down.
TTTGTCAACAGTATCGGGCACGTGTGATCCGTGTAACGCCACTTGAAGATTATTACTTGCTGGAAACCAACCGAGGTCCCAAAGAACTCCGGGTATGGCCGCGCGTGGATGTGATGCGCTGGTCGTTTGCATGGCGCGAACGACTGGCGCGTCAAGGTTTTCGCGGTCTGGAGCGCTTTATTCGGACGCGAGAGTCGAAGCCATTTGTCATCGTGGGAAAGCGTGGCGTGACGATGACGGATCATCAGCGCCATATCGAAGCCTGTCAGTCCAATCAGGAAGTAGACCGCCAAACGGGACGTGTGATCGGCATGATGCATGCAGCCCAACAGGAAAGTCCTTTGCTTTCCGGCTTGGAGTACCTCAATCAGGAAAAACTGAAAGCGGAGACGGCGTGGAATCGCGCAAAAGCGCTGTTCGCATCCTATCGCAGGAGTCGCGCAGGAGAGGCACGAGGCGAGCGGTGGGTGGCAGAACTGATGCCGTCGCTTCTCCAGCGAATGGAGCGTTCTTATGCCATGCTCTCTCACTCGAGCATTTCTGCGGATCAGATAGGGGTATCTCATCGGGACCTGACGCGCGACAACTGGGGAATGGTGAACGACAAGCTGTTTATACGCGGATTTTTTCGTCCCACATTATCTGTACAGCTACGTGATGTGGCGAATTATTTACGCGAAATGCACCTGACACATGGCGACTTTTCGCAGGTCGATTCGTTTTTGGATGGGTATCAGGAAAAGAAGCCGCTAACCTATGGGGAATACACACTCCTGCTAGCATTCATGGCTCGTCCCCGGGAAGTGTGGAATAGTGTGGAGGACTACGTGACACGACTCTCGCACGAGCAGCAGGTGCCAACGACAGGTATAGAGCGGGCCCTGGAATCTCAGCAGTCTGTTGACCAACTGCTGCGACATATTGCTGACCGTGCCGAGCGAGCAAGGGGTGAAGGCAGCCGTGAGTCGCCATGAGGATATTTTCCCGTTGTTTCAGGAATACGACATGTTTGCGCAGACGATAGACGTGGTCAAGGAGCCTAATGTCTTTAAAGCTACGACTCCCTACGGCATGTTTGTCTGCAAAAAATCGCCGGTTCCCAGCCAGCGAATATCGCAGGTGAGCGATATCCTACGTCAGCTGCAGCAACGTGGTTGGGATGGGGCAGTGCCATACATTTACACCAAGTATGATGATCCTTTTGTGCAGCTCGATGAACAGGTGTATTATCTGACACGTTGGCAGCCAGGAGGTGAACAATGGGCGGATCAACCGCTCGCGTGGGCGACGCCTTGCTTGGAAAGGCTTGCAGAGCTGCATCATCTGACACAGAACTACCGGTTTGATGATCCACGGCAGGTGGAACCTCTGATTGATTCCTTGCTGAACAGATGGCAATTGTGGCTGGGGCAGATGCAAAAGGCAGCGGAGGAAGCCCACTTGCGCACCTATCAATCCCCATTCGACATCGTCTTTCTGGCGAATCAGGGATTTATTGCCGATATGGCCAATCAAGCCATGGAGCTGCTCACGGAGTGGAGAGAGCGTCATCAGACACACGCCCATTTTCGATTGTCCCTGATTCACGGCTATCCGCATCCGGCTCATGTCATACCGGATCGGACTGGTAAAGGTCGACTCATCAATTTTGATCGTGCTGTCTTTGATACACCGATCCGTGATCTGACCTTGTTTTACCGGACGTATTTTCATATGACTGGCGACCAGTCCGGCGCTTCCCAGCTGTTTCATCGGTATGCGGCGATTTTTCCGCTACGGCCAGATGAGATCGAGCTGCTTGCCGCTTTTCTTAGCTACCCGGAGAGAGTAATGCGCGACATTGACATTTATTACAATGGGAAGCGGGAGTGGAATGAGCTTTACGCGGTCAAGCGACTGGAAAAAGATATGGACCGTTTGATGCGGCTGCATCGCTGGGTCCAGCAAGCTTTTTAACAATCAACGTCTCGAACAGTGGGACGTTGATTTTTTTGTGCGATCGAAGGTTTAAAGCCAATCCAACACGATCGCTACATAGACAAAGGCAAGGATTCCAAGCAGCACGACATCGAAGGATGTAGGAAAGATGATCGTACGGACAAATTGAAATATGATCAGAGGTAGCAGAATCTGCTTACATCCAAATTTAATTCGCAAAAAAGTAGGATTGTACTTCCAGCGAAAGTTCATCTCGAAATCACCTCGTTCCAGCATATGCGGATGCTGGTGGGACAGTGCTAGTCATCTCGATGCAGGTTTGAAACGACCGAAAAGGGGGAAGGGCAAGAGAAACGAACCTATACGATGCAAGGTGATAAAGATGGTCTTGATAGCTTGGATTTACCTACTGGGGATCTGCCTGGGTGGCTGTATATTATGGGAAGCACGCAAACACGCAAAGGTCCAAAATGGAAACAATGTGTCTCTTTTGCAGGGCTTAGGCATGATCGCTTGGGGTGTCGGTCATCTCCTTCTCCTGCAGTCGTGGATGTGGGTTCAAAATCTGAGCGTGCCGGTCTTCCTCGCCTTCTACGTCTTATTTCTCTGGTCCCTGCATCGCTTCCCCCTTCCTGCTTCTCTCTCCTACGAGCGCTGGAAAGCGGTCATGGATCTGTCGATGTTAATAGGAATCTACGTAGTAATCGCGATATTCAACTGGCTGTCCAAGGATATAGATAATACGTTTACCGACTTTATGCAGCTATACAGTGGCTTGCTTCTTTTTGTCCCCGCATTGTGTCTGCTTGCGGGAAACGAATTGACCGCAAAGAGTCCCACAAGAACCTCACGCAGAAAGCTTCTGCTCGCTACAATAGGCTTTCTCGCAGTGGTAGTGATCCATCCCTATCTGCCGGTATTCGCAAGGGATGCTGCTCTCCTGACTGTGTCTATCGGCTTATGGCTGGGGCATCGATGGTATGGCAAAATAGACGGGAATGATGCCTTCGATTCTACCTATGAATTTCTGTATGCGAAGCTGAAGTTCTCTTATTATGACGGGATTGTCATTCTCATACTTATGATTGGAACAGCTGCTTCCCTAATCCTGATCCCGGAAATCCCGTTCGAGGGAAAGGTAGGACTCGCTCTGGGAATCTTGCTGTGCGCAAATCGTTTCTTCCTTTCGAAGCGCTGCAATCACCAATTGCTGAATGAGCTGTTCCTATCGGTGAACCAGCTGGAGGAGAACTATTCTGCTCAACTGCTTGCCTTGCAGGAAAAGAACAGCCAGCTTACTCAATTGCTTGGTCTGAACCGAAACTATGAGTTTCTGCTCAATGCCAGAAATGATATACAGATCCGGCCTGTAACGGCTGACTCCTTGCAGGATCTGGTGGAAGAGCTAGTCGGCAACTGGTACGCGAGAGTCCATACCATCACCTTCCTTCGTTTAACGCTTGAGTCCGAAGAAGGTGTCATGTATCATGGCGCTCAGCTTGGCGCTACGGATCACCCTGGCGTCATCCTTCGCGTCACAGAGCAAATGAAGGTAGATGATCTGCCTGATCCGATGAAATTGATCCGGTTTGTCACGCTGACTGCGGAAGTGAAAGCTGGAGAGTCGGGCGAAAAAGAGCTGGATCCCACCTTTTTCAGATTTTTACTGTTGCATGTTCACGACTATATTTTGCGTTGCCTGGACGATCGTCGCTCCGTTGCCTTTCGGGGTCTGGAAAAAGAAATGGAGCTGGCACAACGACTCCAATCTCTGCTGGTTCCAAGAGAGCAGCTTACCCTCGATCGTTTGATTGCACGCACGGTCTATTCTCCTGTTACGTATGTTGGGGGAGATTACATCGACTACATACGCATGGATGAGCGATTTACATGCTTCATCGTGGCAGACGTCTCGGGCCACGGTCTTCCGGCCAGTCTACTGGCGACAGGCATTCGCAGCGCGGTGCGAGCGGTATTACAAAAAAGCTGTGCACCCGATGAGATTTTGAGCCGCCTCAACCAGCTGCTGTACGATGATTTGTCCAAGACCCGATCATTTATTACGATGCTGGTCATGGTATACGATGGAGTTGAGCACAAGCTCCGTCTCAGCCGTGCAGGACATCCGCAACCGCTGTATGTGTCAGCTACCAAGCAAGTCGTACTACCCTGTGCTGGGGGCGTAGGGCTGGGCTTGCTGCCGAACAGCACATACGTCTCTGAGGATCTCTCATTGGACGAGTCTGCAATGATGCTGGTGTATACGGACGGTCTTCTGGATCGGGGCGGAAGCAACAATCAGGCCTATTCGAAAAAATGGCTGGAAGACCTCACTGTACTGCTTGGAAATCCTGCTGTAAACTGTATAAGCACGATGGATCGAGTCGAAGCTTTTTTGTGGGAAAAAACGAGAAATTTGCCACAGACTGATGATATTTCTGTTTTGATCATGCAATTTCAACCACTAGAGAACGACCCATACGTACATAGCGGGGATAGGAGCCCATCCGTCTATTCGTCCAACATGCCCAATGCGACACTGATAAAGGAGGTTAAACCGTGATTCTGTGTGAGCAGTGTCCGAATAATCCTGAATGCCAAAAATGTCTGGATGCCCTGCGCTCCGGCAATTCGGCAAGGAAAGTCATTCCGCCACGTCCTGTGCGTGTTACTCTACTTGGCAGCAATGAATCAGGCCAGGTCTCCTTGGTCACGGTTAGCCGGACAGCCATTGGCCTGTACAGCCCCAACCTCCGCCTTCATGATCGTATCGAGGTGGAGCTGGCATACGATTTTCGCATCATTGGCACAGGTCTGAGAGGGATTGAGGGCGATCCTTTCTATGTTCTGGATATTGATAAAGTGCTTCGTCGTCAGGAAGTATTGGATCGTCTCCTCATCGAGGAATTTCACACCTGGCTGATGAGCGGTGAGCTTGATCCCTCCAATATTTTGGTAGACTGGAGAGATCGCGAAGATGAGAGGAGCCGACTCATCAAGCAGGAATTGCAAAAACTGTCTATTTTGAGACAGGTAGAAACCATCTTTCTCTATCATTTTGAGGCCGGGAATCTGCGTTCTCTCGGTTCAAGCAGAGCAGAGCCGGACGTCGAACGGGAAATGCGAAGATTGGTGAGCGAGGCTGCCAGTAGTGGGGCATCTTTGCGGGAGCAGCTGGTATCAGCCAACGGAGAAAAAGTATTTGAGCTGTACGCGTCACCTCTGCCGGATCAGACCTGTGGAATCGCCTTGATTGACGTGACTGAGGTCATCACGGAGGAGAGGAGACGAAAAAAACGAGAGTGGGAGCTTTATCGCGATCTGATGGGTGTAGTCACGAAAAATAAGTTACTGCTCTTGAGCGATGAGGAGCTGTTCTTCCTGCTTCGGGAGGGGCGAAAGCTGCTGTCGATTGATCTTCATGCTCCGGAAGATTTGGCTGAGCTGCGTTTTGCGTTCAGGCGAGCGTTGGAGCCTATGAAAATACCAGACAAGCGGCTTTTGCAATACATGGTAGCGGTGAATGAGGCTGCATCTAACACGATCAAACACGGAAATGGCGGAACAGTCACACTGTACGTGCTGTCTGACTGGACGAAGTGCAGAACGGTCATCCACGACCAGGGACAGGGAATTGTCCTGGAGGACCTGCCACGCGCTACGCTGCTGCAAGGCTACTCCACCCAACAGTCCCTAGGGGTGGGCTTTCATGTGATGCTTCAATATTGTGACAGGCTGTTTCTTGGAAGCTCCCATGCGGGCACGAAGCTGATCCTGGAATGTGGAAACAATCCTTGACCGTACAGATTTGAAGCGGCTTTGAGGTTTATATAGAATGGAATCAGGGAAATGAATCAGTGTGGAATGACTATCGTACGTAAATGATACCGAGAGGGGTTAAAATATGGACTACCGGGCAACTGAGACTAATGGGCATGCCACGTTATTTTTTGCCGGGGAGCTGGACATGGCTGTAGGAGATCAGGTCGGTCAGCTGCTTCAGCAATACGGAGAACGTAACCAGACCGTAAGAGTTGATTTTCAGCAAGTCTCTTTTGTGGATTCATCGGGAATCGGCAGTTTGTTCTTTACCACGAAAGAATTGCTCTCATTGGGGAAACAGGTGGAGATTGTCAATGTACGTGAGGAGATCTTGGATATTTTGCACGTGCTTGGCTTTACCCAAGCATTGGGGATCACCGTGGGAAAGGCCGAATAAACCGGGTTTGACGCAAAACCGTCTATTTGTATATAATATGTTGTAGCTGTCAACTACATATGTCATCAACGATGATCGGGAAGAGTAGGTCAGGACGCCTTTTCAGAGAAGAGAATCACAGCTGAAAGATTCTCTAAGGCAAGAATGGTCGAATGTCGCCCAGGAGTTGTTCCGGTGAAGCTGCACGTGTAGCCGGAAACGGTTCGCAGCCGTTATCTTGTTTGAGGGAATACACAATCGCTGTGTTAGGCATTGTGTGTTAACAAAGGTGGTACCGCGAAAATATCCTTTCGTCCTTTGGATGAAGGGTTTTTTTTATTATTTTGAAGGAGGAAAAGCCATGTCAACGCAACAAACACAAGACATTGATCAACTGCTGCCGAAAAATTATGATCCCAAGGCTGCAGAAAGCAAATGGTATCCATACTGGGTGGAGAAAGGGTTTTTCAAAGCAGAACGCGATCCGCAGAAAAAACCATTCACCATCGTCATTCCGCCTCCAAACGTGACGGGCAAGCTGCATCTGGGTCATGCGTTGGATACGACCTTACAGGATATCATTACCCGTACGAAAAGAATGCAAGGCTATAGCACGCTTTTTCTCCCTGGAATGGACCACGCGGGTATCGCAACACAGGCGCGTGTAGAATCGACACTGCGCGAAGAAGGCATCTCTCGTTACGATCTGGGCCGGGAAAAATTCGTGGAAAAGGTGTGGGAGTGGAAGCACGTCTACGCAGGTCATATTCTTGAACAGTGGGAAAAGCTTGGGCTTGCCCTCGACTACTCCCGTGATCGTTTTACGATGGACGAAGGGTTCTCTCGCGCCGTTCGCGAGGTTTTTGTTCGTCTGTATGAAAAAGGGCTGATCTATCGTGCCAATCGGATCATCAACTGGGACCCTGCAGCACGTACGGCGTTGTCGGATATTGAGGTTATCTACAAGGAAGTAAAAGGTGCCATGCACCACATGCGCTACCCGCTGGCAGATGGTTCGGGCTTTATTGAAGTGGCCACTACTCGACCTGAGACGATGCTCGGGGATACTGCTGTAGCCGTTCATCCTGAAGACGAGCGCTACAAGCACTTGGTAGGCAAAACCGTGATCCTGCCAATCGTAGGCCGCGAGATTCCAATCGTGGCAGATGATTACGTAGATCCTGAGTTTGGTTCCGGTGCAGTAAAAATCACACCTGCTCACGATCCGAATGACTTTGAACTGGGTCTGCGTCACAACTTGCCACAGATCGTTGTCATGGACGAAACGGGCAAGATGAACGAACAAGCCGGAATTTACCACGGACTGGATCGCTTTGCATGCCGCAAGCAGATCATTAAGGATTTGAGCGAGCAAGGCATCATGTTCAAGGTTGAGGAGCACGTCCACCAAGTCGGTCACAGCGAACGCAGCGACGCGGTTGTTGAACCGTACCTGTCGACACAGTGGTTTGTAAAAATGCAGCCTCTTGCAGATGCATCCTTGGCCAACGCAGCGAGTGAAGAGAGTGTCAAGTTCGTCCCAGAACGCTTTAAAAACAACTACCTGCGCTGGATTGAAAACATTCGTGACTGGTGCATTTCCCGCCAGCTTTGGTGGGGACATCGGATTCCAGCCTGGTACTGTGCAGATTGTGGAGAAACCATCGTTTCTCGTGAAGATGTAACAGAATGCGCTAGCTGCCACAGTCACAAGCTGGAGCAGGATAACGACGTTCTGGATACCTGGTTCTCCTCGGGTCTGTGGCCGTTCGCGACACTGGGCTGGCCGGAAGAGACAGAGGATCTGAAGTACTTTTATCCGACCAACGTACTCGTTACAGGCTACGACATTATCTTTTTCTGGGTAGCCCGGATGATTTTCAACGGCTTGGAATTTACAGGTCAAAATCCGTTCGAACATGTGCTGATTCACGGTATCATCCGCGATTCCGAGGGACGCAAGATGTCCAAGTCACTCGGCAACGGGGTTGATCCGATGGAAGTAATCGAGAAGTACGGAGCGGATGCGCTACGCTATACGTTGGCTACCGGAAACTCGCCAGGGAACGATCAGCGCTTCTACTGGGAAAAGGTAGAGTCCAACCGCAACTTCGCCAATAAAATCTGGAATGCTTCCCGATTTGCATTGATGAACCTGTCTGGCTTCCGTTACGAGGACATTGATCTCAGTGGTGAGCTGTCTACACCGGATAAATGGATTTTGTCCCGACTGCAAGCTACGATCGCAGATGTGACGCGACTGTCCGACAGCTTTGAATTCGGGGAAGTAGGGCGCGTCCTCTACAACTTTATTTGGGATGACCTCTGCGACTGGTATATTGAGATGGCCAAATTGCCGCTGTATGGCAACGACGAGGCAGCCAAGAAAACGACACAATCCGTCTTGGTGACGGTTCTGGATCAAACACTTCGCCTCCTGCATCCGTTCATGCCGTTTATGACGGAAGAAATTTGGCAAGCGCTTCCGCATGAAGGAGAGAGCATTACGGTTGCAGCATGGCCGACAGTCAACGAAAATTGGATCTTTGCAGATGCAGAGGCAGAGATGAGCCTCTTGGTTGACGTCATCCGCAGTGTGCGCAATATCCGTGCCGAAGTGAACGTGCCGATGTCCAAAAAGATTGAGCTTCTAATCAAGCCAAGCGATGCCGTAGCTTTGGAAAGACTGACACGCGGTGAAGAGTATATTTCTCGTTTCTGCAATCCGGAACGTCTGGAAATCAGCCAAGAGCTGAGGACCCCTGACAAGGCGATGTCTGCTGTAGTCAGCGGAGCAGAATTATTCCTCCCGCTCGCAGGGTTGATCGATTTGGATCAAGAGCTGGCACGCCTGGAAAAAGAGCTGGCTACATTGAACAACGAAGTGGAGCGAATCGAGAAAAAACTCAACAACGCCGGTTTTATGGCGAAAGCACCTGCAAAAGTCGTAGAAGAAGAAAAAGCAAAAATGGCAGACTACATGGAAAAACGGGATAAAGTTATTGCCCGGCTTGCTGAATTGAAGGGCGCATGATTCGCCGTTTCATCGCATAATTTGAGAATGGAGCATTGCGGTATGAGTGCAGAAGAATTTGTGGAATACGAAGAAGGGCTCGATTGGCTGCACGGTCTTTTGAGATTCGGTGCCAGACCGGGTCTAGAACGGATGAATTGGGTCCTGGAGGAATTGAATCATCCCGAACGAAGACTGGCGTTTATTCACGTCGCAGGGACGAATGGAAAAGGATCTACCTGCGCGTTTCTGACGCAGATGCTGATGGAGGCGAACTACAGCGTAGGGACCTTCACATCCCCGTACATGGTTGATTTTCGGGAACGGATTCGATACAACGGCAGTATGATTTCCCAAGAGGATTTACTGACTTTGATGAATGAAGTGAAAGTCCTGGTAGATCGCTGTGAAAAAGAGACCTCTTTTGGCTCCCTGACGGAGTTTGAAGTCATTACAATCATTGCGATCCTGTACTTTGCCAGGGTAGTTAGACCGGCTGTAGTGGTTTGGGAGACGGGACTCGGGGGACGATTGGATTCGACGAATGTCGTCTCGCCCATCGTTTCTGTCATCACGAATGTTGGAATGGATCACACGCAAGTACTTGGCAACAGCCTGGAGGAAATTGCACGAGAAAAAGCGGGTATTATCAAGCCGGGTGTTCCTGTCGTTACCGGAGAACGCAGGCCGGAGGTACTCGCTGTACTCCAGGATAAGGCGAAGCAAACCAGAAGCACGCTGTACCAGATCGGCAACCACTTTGATGCACAGCAGGTAGCAGAACAGTTGGGTGAACAACAGCTGCGTTACAAGAGCATCCATCGCCGGGAGCCCAGCAGCTATCGTTTGACCATGAATGGCATGCATCAGACGGATAACGCCGCTGTCGCTTTAATGACGATAGACGTGCTGCGAAACTACTTTTCCTATTTGCTGGAGGAAGAAGAAATCGTTCGTGGTTTGCAACAAACCCGCTGGCCTGGCCGTCTAGAAATAGTCTCCCCTAGACCGATGGTAGTCTTGGACGGGGCACACAACCAAGAGGGAATTGCGGCCTTGACGGGTAGTTTGAAACAGCTTTTGCCGGCGGGGACGCGTTTGCATCTGCTGTTTGCAGGGCTGGGAGATAAGCCTCTGACAGGGATGGCAAAGGCACTCGACCCATTGAAGGATCAAATCGAAGCCCTTCATGTGACTTCGTTTGATTTTCCGCGAGCCGCTGACGCGCAGACCTTGTATGAAGCGTTTCGAACAGGAGGATGGGAAGACGAGTATTTGGATACCGTCCCCGACTGGCGTGCTTTTCTCTTATCTTGGATGCAAGAGAAGCAATCGGCGAAGGCGGATGACTGGCTGGTCATCTGCGGTTCGCTCTACTTCATCGCCCAAGTGCGCGCATTCTTTCCCACTACAGTAGAAGAGGCAGGTGAATAGGGTGGATCAGGCACAACACGTCCACTTTGTGGGCATCGGCGGATATGGTATGAGTGCGATTGCTCGTGTCTTGATTGACCTTGGTGTAAAGGTAACCGGCTCGGATGTCGCTTTGAATGACTTGGCGAAAAAGCTGGAAGCAAGAGGTGCAATCGTGCATATTGGCCATTCTGCGTCCCACATCGAAGGAGCAGACATGATCGTATATTCCACCAGTATTCCCAAAGACAATCCGGAGGTCGTTGCGGCACAGGAGCAAGGCATCCCTGTCTTGCATCGCTCTCAAATGCTTGCCCAAATCTTGAACGAGCGTACAGGAGTTGCAGTAGCAGGTGCTCATGGCAAGACAACGACCACCTCCATGATCGCTCATGTGTTAGAAGAGTGCGGCGTAGATCCGACGTTTATTATCGGCGGAGAGCTGGTGAATGCAGGGACCAATGCCAAGGCAGGTTCCAGCCCATACGTAGTTGCAGAGGCAGATGAAAGTGACGGCTCCTTTTTGGAGTACCGACCAGTCTATGAAATCGTAACAAGTATTGAGCCAGATCATCTGGAGCATTTTGATGGTGATTTCAACAATTTGAAGCAAGCGTACGTCAAATTTTTGGGCCATCTCAAGCCAGGTGGCAAAGCTGTGCTCTGCATCGACGATGTTCATGTGAGAGAGGTGCTTCCTACTGTCACGGAATCGGTTATTACCTATGCCATCCAAGAGCCTTTTGCAGGGCAGGCAGATTACAGAACGAGTGAAATAGAGTGTGGGGATCGACGGGCGAAATGCCTGATCTATCATCAGGATCGTTTACTGGGAGAGATGTCTCTCAACGTTCCAGGAAAGCACAATATCGCCAATGCGTTGGCAGCGGCCATCGTCTGTCTCGATATTGGCCTTGACTTTGAGCAGATTGCTGCTGCGCTGACCACGTTCCGCGGGGCCAAGCGTCGCTTTCAAATCATTGGTGAGGCCAGGGACATTCTTGTCGTAGATGACTATGCTCACCATCCAACGGAAATTATTGCGACCCTTCGCGGTGCCAGAGCATCCGGGAAACGGGTGATTGCTGTCTTCCAACCGCAACGCTACACCCGTACCTATTTTCTGATGGATGAGTTCAGCCGTGCTTTTGGTGAGGCGGACGAAGTGATCATTACCGATATCTACTCGCCTGCTGGGGAGGCAAGAATCGAAGGGGTTAACTCTGAGGTTCTGGTCCAGAAGATCAGAGATAACAGCCATCCCCGTGCGCAGTATATCCCTACGAAGGAGCAAGTTCAGGAGCATCTCTACCAAGAGCTGAAGCCGGGAGATCTGGTTCTGACGATGGGAGCCGGAGACATCTGGAAGTCGGCCTACTGGCTGGCAGAGAAAATCGGGAAATAATGCATGAAGGAAAAGCCTTTTTCGCTTCCGAGCGAAGGGGCTTTTTTCTTTAGACGTGCTTACTTATGCTCTTGAAGGCATAAGATTATGAAATTCATTCCGTTGTAAGCATTACGAGAGATTACTATAAGAAAAGTTAAATTGAATGCATGGAAGCTGGAACCCAAGCTGGAGATGCATGATATCTCGGTTATTTTGGACGAGGTATTGATCACCGTAGAAGCTCTCCCAAAAATGCCAAAAGTGGGGGCTGCTTGATCACCCAAAAGAACACCTCTGATGATAAATCGTCTATTTTCTTGTAGATCGCCAAGAATACAGGCGGTTTTTTCGTTGGTTTCAAGGGTAGACAAAAAACATTAGGCTATTGTTTCCAGCGGTGAAGTCGAGGAAAATAGAAGTGTTCTACATAACTCGTGAAAAAGGATTTGGACCATGTACAACTATAGCCTGTTGGAAAGCTTATTATTTTTGTCTACTCCTTTCAACGATCGAAAGCTTGCGAGTGCGCTGCAAGGCAAGACGATTCTGATAACAGGGGCAAGCTCCGGCATTGGAGAGCAGCTAGCCTATTTACTCGGGCAACTACCCGTTCATCTCATTTTGGTGGCTAGAAGAGAAGAAAAGCTCTCCCAAATCAAGCAAGAGCTCAAAACAAAGAATGCCAAGGTCCATATTTTTCGGGCGGATCTTAGAAATGAGGATGAGCTGGAAGATTTCTTGACCTTTCTTCATCAACAACCTGATGGAGTAGATATCGTAGTAAACAACGCAGGCATTTCCATCAGACGTTCGATTATGGACTCGCTAGACCGTTATCACGATTTTACCCGAACGATGGCGATCAACTATTTTGCTCCTGTCAGACTGCTGCTGTCTGTCATCCCCCAGCTCCAACAAAATCAGGGACAAATCATCAACATCTCTACGATCAATACTTCGTTGATCCCTCTCCCTTATTGGGCAGCTTATCAGGCTTCCAAGTCCGCTTTTGATACCTGGTTTCGATCCGCAGCACCCGAACTGAATGCCAATGGAATCTCCACAACGTCGATTTATCTGCCTTTAGTCAAAACCCCTATGATTCTGCCTACGGCTGCTTATCAGAACATGCCTGCCATGCGTGCAGAGCATGTCGCCCGAATCATCGCCAAATCCATGTATACAAAACGCAGAGTGTTCAAGCCATGGTGGCTGGTATTTGGGCAGTTTTCATCCATTTTCGGCAGGGGGCTTTGGGAGCGGTTCTTACCAGGAAAGCTGCGAGAGAGGGGGAAGTGATGTGCGGATTGTGATACTGATTGAGATCCTGTACAAGTTGAGGCTGCTTTCCCCAGCGGGGCTGTTCCGATTGATAAAAGCCATTTTTCAATATGGAATGAATGTGATGGCACTCTTGCGCATCGCTGAGCGCACTTACGGTCAAAAAGTTGCAATCGTCGATGACCATGAAACGATTACCTATCAGCAGCTATGGTCTCAGTCCGAACACCTCGCACTCGCCTGGAAGCAGACATACGGCCTGAATAGCGACAAGAAGGTAGGAATCTTATGTAAAAATCATGCTTCACTGGTGAAAGCCATTTTTGCTACGTCCTATACCGGCGCTGATCTTTACATGCTCAATACCGAAATGAGCGCACGACAGCTCGATCAATCGCTGGATGGTTGCGAAATCGATTTGCTCATTTATGATGAGGAATTGACTACCCTGATCGAACAATCAACGTATGCCAAAGACAAGCTGTTGAGCTATCATGATCAATTGCCCGCTATCAACAACCTGACTCAGTCCATCGTGAATGAAAAATTCATGCTTCGCAGAGCCTCTTCAAGCAAGATCATGCTGCTGACAGGCGGTACTACCGGAGCTTCTAAAAAAGTCCCGCACAAGCCTTCCTTGTTCCATTACCTGCCGCCATTGTCAGCGCTGCTATCCAGGCTTCATCTTTTCCGATATCAGACTACTTATATTGCAACTCCCATCTATCACGGCTACGGGATCGCGTTCCTGCTGTTATGCGTCGCACTAGGAAAAAGAATCGTCCTGACAGCTGGCTTTGAGCCGGCAAAGGCATGTGACCGCATACGGGAGCACCAGGTGGAAGTCGTCACCGTCGTACCATTAATGCTCTATAAAATGCTGAAACACAGTGCAGCAGATTTGAAGTCACTTGCCTGTATCGCATCTGGTGGTGCTGAACTGAATCCAAAGCTCGCGGCAGAGGTGTTTAGCACATGCGGCGATATCTTGTACAATCTGTACGGGACATCAGAAGCGGGGTTGATGGTCATTGCGACACCAGCGGATTTAAAGGCGTCCCCTAATACGATCGGGAAGAAAATCGAGCATGTCCGATTAAGTGTGCTGGATCACCAGCATCAAAAGCTGGGTGTGGGTGAAATCGGTCAATTATGCGTGAAAAATACTAGGTTCAAGCACGACGGAAATCAAACCTGGATAGGAACAGGCGACCTCGGTTACCGGGATGAACGAGGTTACTACTATTTATGCGGGAGAACCGATGACCGAGTGATTTCAGCAGGGGAAAATGTGTATCCGATCGATGTCGAGCAAATCTTGATCCATCACACTTCCGTAGAAGATGTAGCGGTGATAGGGATACCCGATGAAACGTTCGGACAACGGCTGAAGGCTTTCGTGCAATCAGCCCCGCATGCAGACCTGACGAAGGAACAGCTGCTCGAATGGCTGCGTCCTAGGGTGGCCAGGTATCAGATGCCAAAAGAGATCGTTTTCGTGGAGCAGATTCCGTATACCCATTTGGGGAAGGTCGATAAGAAGCAATTATCGTAGTGGCTGAAAATTCCGCAATCCAGAAGAAAATCATATAAACACATGCTGATATAATGAAAAAGAAAATCATAAAAAGGAGGCAAGAGGCATGTATAAATCAGGGCTGGCCATATTGTACAACGTTGCGAACTTGGACCGAACGCTAGATTTTTACACGAGAGGACTAGGGTTTGAGGTGGAAGACATTGAACTCGCAGTAGCTGAATTAAAATCACGCGGTGTTTCATTCACGGAGAGATTGAGACAATACCCGAGTTTGTAAAGCTTGCAGTCTTTCATGATCCGGACGGGCATCGCTTTGAGTTTTCCCAGACTTTAGCGAGTCCTTGATGATTCGAAGAACCCAATCTATCCGAAAAAGGAATGTCTATGTGGCTTCGCTTCATGCGGGCTACAATTTTTATTAAAAATTAGTACCAGGTGCTAATATCTAGTGCTATAATCAAAGGAGATGAAGTGAAAATGATCGAAGGAGTGAAGCGCAATGACAGTAGCTGCCCAGGGCTCAAAAGCGCGTATCACGGCTATTGGTACGTATGTGCCCGAACGTGTTCTCAGTAATCATGACCTGGAAAAAATGGTGGACACCTCGGATGAGTGGATTCTTCAGAGAACTGGAATACACGAAAGGAGAATCGTAGAGAAGGATCAATTTACGAGTCACTTAGCGATAGAAGCAGTAGCCAATCTGGCGAAAAACTACAGGAAGTCTCTTTCAGACGTGGATATGGTACTGGTCGCCACTTCTACAGCTGACTATCCATTTCCGAGCGTGGCCAGCCAGATTCAAGCACACTTTGGCATGTCAGGAGCGGGGGCGCTCGATCTTTCGGCTACATGTGCGGGCTTTACCTATGGCATTCACGTCGCCAACGGATTGGTCAGCTCAGGCTTGCATCGCAAAGTGCTGGTTGTAGCCGCAGAGACATTATCCCGCGTGACTGATTATACCGACCGGACGACCTGTGTTCTTTTCGGGGATGGTGCGGGTGCTGTACTAGTGGAGAGTGATGAAGCCAATCCGAGCATTCTTGCGACCCATGTTGGTGCAAAAGGAGAAGGAGGAATTCATCTGTACCGCGCTGGACTGTCCAGTCAAATGCACGGCCAAACGCTACAAGGCAATGGGTGTATGGTTCAGAACGGCAGGGAGGTTTATCGCTGGGCCGTCACGACTGTGCCTGCTGGCATGCGGGAAGTGATGAACCAAGCTCAGATGAAGCTGGAACAGATAGACTGGTTCATTCCCCATAGCGCCAACCTGCGCATGATCGAATCGATCTGTGAGAAGAGCGGTTTTCCCATCGAGAAGACCCTATACAGCATGGAGTACTATGGCAATACATCAGCAGCAACGATCCCACTGGCATGGGAGCGGGGGATCATGCAGGGAAAAATCAAACAGGGAGACACACTCCTTCTCTACGGCTTCGGCGGCGGTTTGGTCCATGCGGGTATGCTCCTGACTTGGAATCCATAACGCAGGACGCGAAGAATAGACTGTCTAGGCAAGTTAGTGATTGCTAGACAGTTTTTTTTGTCCAAATCCAATGTGTGAAGATGAGCAAGGCGGAATCACAATAAAAGGAGTTTGCCTATGCTCTCATTTGCTCTTCCAATAGAGCCCTTCACGGTTGAGCGAATCATCCAGCTCATCCTGCTGGGGCTGTGCTTTTCTGTTTCTTGGACGGATTTTAAGGAAAGACGTATTCCCAACCTGGCCTTGCTGATTGGTTTTATGCTCATGCTGGCATTGCGTTTGTTATGCGGGGAAGAGTGGTCATGGTTGTCTGCTATTCCTTTTGTTGCTGTTGTCCTGGTCTTTTTTGGAGGGATAGCGTTGGTTTGGCCAGCATCGATCGGGATGGGGGATGTCAAACTGCTTGCATGCGCAGCTTACACACTGGGAGTCGGTCCATTCTTCCTCGTACTGACTATCGCCAGTATGACGGCATTGTTAGGTGCCAGTCTCCTGCTTCTTTTCGATCAAGCAAGCCGGACACACTCCCTTCCGTATGCTCCTTTTCTGAGTGTGGGGCTGCTGTCCTGGTTTGTCTCTGCTTTCTGGGAATAGCCCAAACAAATCAGTCATAACTCGTCCCGTGATCTCGTATGCTGGTACAAAGAGCCTGTAGCTGGGAGGGCATGACGGTGAGCGGAACGAAAGGAAATAACCTCAGAGTAAAAGTAAACGGCCAAAACTGGCAAGGCACTGCACGGGAGAAAGAAGAGCTGCCTCGTGCAAACCATAATCCATCACCCAAGAGACAGATTCAGGGGCCTTCCCTTCCGTTGTCGGAAATAGAGAAGATGAGCAAACGTGATGATGCCTGGGATCGGATGATGCAAATTCGTTCTGCGGCTGCTGCGGAACCTGAGCGACAGCATGAATCCTATACGGCTCCTGAACACGATTATCGCAGGGAATATATAGAGGAAGATTCCCATGAATGGTCTTCGAATCGCTTTCAATCCTTTCTTCCCAAAGGGGCCTTTCTCCGAACCCTGCTTACAACAGGGGGAGCCATTGCAATCGGTCTCGTATTTGGAATCATGGTCCTGACGATTTTCTCGCAGGAACAGTTTTCGACTTCTTATCGCACTGTTTTGTCCGATACGGTGGAGACGCTGACTGCACAACCCGAGTCACCGAGCAACAAGCAGACCACTCCAACGGGGCCAGTACTGCCGGGTGATCAGGGAAGCGCCGCTCAGCCGACTGCTTCAACAGGAGCTGCAATGAGCCTGTCCTTACAGTTGCCAGAGGTGAAGATGCATGTGGCACAGGTAGGCGTCTTTCAATTGGATGCTCCTGAGGAAGCCGCGACCCAATCCCTGACCAAGCTCGGGCTTCCGCATCTGCTGTACAACGATTCCACCAAACAGTACATGTTTGCCGCAGCAGCCACATCCCGAGAGGCAGTACTGGGCTTTGCCAGCAACCTGAAAACAAAAGGTCTCGAAGTGTTTGTGAAAGAGTTTAGCTTCCCGGCGTACCAGGGGGAAGTGAAGATCGAGCAGTCAGCAGAACCGACAACAACCCAGCCAAATCTGGACCTGTTTTTCACAGCTGGAAGAGAGCTTACCGAAGCTTTGTCGGCCCAGTCAGGTCTGGTCATCACTAGCGCCCAGCCTGCCATCGCCCCTGCAGATACGGCGACATTGAAAGAAAAGCATCGGAAGTTCCTGGAGGCTGGAAAAGTGAACACACTGCCTGCTGAATGGCAGCCGTATTTTCAGGAAATGGTCAACGGGCTGAATCAGGCAGTAGCGGCACGTGACAAAATGGCAGAGGCATCAGGAGGCAAAAAGACAGAAAGTGCTGAATCGTATGCTTGGCAAGTGCAGGGCGGAATTCTTACCTATTTGGAGAGCTACACCAAGTGGCTTCAGCAGCTTGATAAAGGTAAATCCATATAAAAGCAATCAGGACTTCTCACAAGTTTTCTTGCGGGAAGTCTTTTCTTTCTATACAGTTACTTCCAAGAGCATTAGGGATTGTTTCACCCCCTCCCATTTGCTACACTTATTGATGGTTAACGTGAATCCCTTAGCAATCTAGGGAGTGGAATCATGGGGAAAGAGACGCTTACACTCGTTTTTCTGTTGATTTGTGGACTTTTATTTGGAAGTATAGTGGGCGAAATCCTGAAACCTTGGATTCCGTTCTTGACCACGAGCAAAGAAATTACGTGGTCACCTTCCGCAGATTTGGAAATTTTGAAGTACGATTTGAACTTTCAGCTAAAACTAAATCTAGCCAGTATCGGAGGGCTCGCCCTCGCCTTTTGGATACATCGACGAATGAAGTAGGTTGATACGGATGCATACAGATAAAACTTTGATCCTTGCCTCGTCTTCGCCGCGTCGCAAGGAATTGCTGCAGACGCTAGGATTAACTTTCACCATCCAGACTAGTGATGTCGATGAAACCACTAGCCCTGGCTTATCCCCACAGGAGGTCGTCGAAGAGCTTGCTTTGCGAAAAGCAAAAGAAGTGGCGTCCCGGTTGAATGAGGGAATCGTGCTTGGCTCTGATACGATTGTCGTCCTGAATGAAGACATATTGGGCAAGCCAGTGGACGAAACCGATGCCTATCGAATGCTGTATGCTTTGCAAGGGTGTGAACATACTGTGTACAGCGGGGTTGCACTGATTGACGCTGCGACAGGAATGTCTGAGGTTTCGTATAGTCGGACTCAGGTCAGAATTCGCCCCCTTGCCTCGGAAGAAATCCATGCCTATATCGCTACACGAGAGCCGATGGACAAGGCCGGATCGTATGCGATACAGGGAATTGGATCCACCCTGGTAGAAGGAATCGATGGCGATTATTTCACTGTCGTTGGCCTTCCGCTGTGTTTGACCGCTATTATGCTTGCGCACTTTGGTATTAAGGTTTTGTAAGTTGCTTTGCTTGATTTCAAGCAGCGACGGCTAATCCTTCATGATCGTCTCCCACTGTAGCCGTTTCAAGGATTAGGTGAACTGGTTGGAGGCGATGCGAAATGTCAACAAATACCTGTAACAAAATCGTGCCAAAAAACGTCCCTTACTATGATCGTCCTCGGGAGAGACTACTTCGCGAAGGAGCAATCCATCTGTCGGATACAGAGCTTCTCGCCATTTTACTGCGGACTGGTAGGGAGCAGGAATCAGCTTATCAGCTTGCTTCACGCTTGCTGTCGACGTTTGGCGACCTGCATGGATTGGCTCAGGCTGCCCATTCGGAGTTGACGGAACTAAAAGGAATTGGCCAGGTCAAAGCAATCGAATTGCATGCAGCGTTTGAACTAGGGCGTAGGTTAAGGAACGCTCCCAGACAGGCGCGTACGACGATTCGCTTGCCTCGTGATGTGGCTGATCTCATGATTCCTGAGTTGGCTCATTTGACACAGGAGCATTTTGTCTGCCTATTTCTCAATACCAAGAACCATGTGATTGGCAAACAGACGATATTTGTTGGAAGTCTGGACTCCTCGATTGTGCATCCTCGTGAGGTTTTTAAAGAAGCAATTCGGCGCAGCAGCGCATCCGTCATTTGCTTACATAATCATCCAAGTGGTGACCCGACACCGAGCAGAGAAGATATAGCGATCACACGTACCTTATGTGAAGCTGGTGAGCTAGTTGGGATATCACTCTTGGATCATGTCATTATAGGGGATGGCAAATACATCAGCTTGAAAGAGCAAGGGTACATGTAAAGCAAGTCGGTCCGACTCGACCGCCATTGTCACATCCATTTTCGTGATACAAGGAAAGCTGCTTTCACGGAAAAAAGCTCGCAACTGTCTAATACTGGAAGGAGTTTTCGTATGTTTGGTGGATTTACTCGTGACTTAGGGATTGACCTGGGCACTGCCAATACACTTGTTTTTGTAAAAGGTAAAGGTATTGTAGTGCGTGAACCTTCTGTTGTAGCAATTCGTACGAATAACAATTCGATTGAAGCGGTGGGAAATGCGGCCAAGAACATGATCGGCCGCACACCTGGAAATATTGTAGCGGTTCGTCCCATGAAGGATGGCGTGATCGCCGACTTTGACACGACTGCTACCATGATGCGTTACTTCATTAATCAAGCACAAAAAAATCAAGGGATGTTCAGCCGCCGTCCCAATGTAATGGTGTGTGTACCGTCTGGTATTACTGCTGTGGAGAAGCGCGCCGTTGAGGACGCGACCAAACAGGCAGGCGCCCGGGAAGCGTACACCATTGAAGAGCCATTCGCAGCAGCGATCGGCGCTGATTTGCCTGTCTGGGAACCGACAGGAAGTATGGTTGTGGATATCGGTGGAGGAACGACGGAGGTTGCCATTATTTCTTTGGGGGGAATCGTGACGTCCCGTTCGATTCGTGTAGCTGGGGATGAGATGGATGAAGCGATCATCCAGTACATCAAACGCCGCTACAATCTGATGATCGGGGAACGTACAGCAGAGACGCTCAAGCTGGAGATTGGTTCTGCCATAGCACCTGATGAGGTAGAAACCGTTGAAATTCGCGGGCGAGATCTGGTGACTGGGCTCCCGAAAACCTTGAGTGTGAGCAGCTCGGAAATTGCTGAAGCTCTTGCTGAGACAGTGGCAGCTATTGTGGAAGCGGTGAAAGTAACGTTGGAGAAGAGTCCGCCCGAGCTAGCTGCGGACATTATGGATAGAGGGATTGTTCTGACAGGTGGTGGTGCCCTTCTGCGAAACATGGATCGGTTGTTGAGTACGGAGACAGGAATGCCCGTTCACATTGCAGAAAATGCCCTTGACTGTGTGGCGATCGGAACTGGACGAGCGTTGGAAAATATGCACTTGTTCACTTCGAAGCACGGAATCACCTCTTCCCGACAAAAACGGGGTAAATAAACGGAGGTCTGGGCATGTCGTTTTTCGGGAACAAGCGACTCATTATAGTACTTGTAGGCTTGGTCCTGCTAATCTCGGTAGTGGGCTTTACCTCGCGTGAACGGGATAGGCTGACCTGGCCGGAAATGTTTTTCAAGGATGCATTCAGCGTGGTGCAGGGTATTTTTTATCGCCCTGCCCAGGCTGTTTCCGGCTTTTTTCAGGAAGTGGAAGACGCCTATAGCGTGTATGAGGAAAACAAGGCGCTGAAGGCCAGCTTGGATCAATACGCTCGATTGACCGCCGAGCTGCATGATGTGAAAGCAGAAAACGAGCGATTGCGCGAAGCATTGCATGCGACAGAGAGCTTGAAGCTGTATCAGCTCCGTTTCGCAGAGGTGGTTGCCCGTAATCCGGATACCTGGAACAATGTGACGACCATTGATAAAGGGCTTAAACATGGCATTAAAAAAGACATGGCTGTCATTACTGCCAAAGGGATGATCGGTCGTGTGCAAAGCGTTGCCAACTTTTCTTCCACCGTCGAGCTGTTAACCAGCTATGAACGACGGAACCACATCTCGGCAATTATCCAGACTCAGCAAATGGTGAACGGTGTTGCGACGTATCGCGATGTGAGCGGGGTCGTAGAAGAATACGATCCACAAGAGCGTCTGCTCATCATGCGGAAAATTCCTTGGGGACTGAAAATTGAAGAAAAGCAGCAAGTGGTTACGTCCGGTCTGGGAGGGGTCATTCCCCGTAACCTCCCGATTGGCTACATTGTTAAAGTAGAGCCGGATGATTACGGTCTTACCCAGACAGCCTATGTACAGCCGAGTGCCGACTTTTCACAATTGAACGAAGTGATGGTCGTTGAGCGCAACTTCACTATCTCGCCCAATGGTGAAGTCATCCCACAACAGTCATCCAACCAGCCAGCCACGAACAACGCATCGAATACAACTCCAACGACACCTGCTTCCGGCGCACAGCCCCCGGCATCGACCGCAGTCGGAGGTGGCCAGTAATGGCGCGCTTTCTGCTGACCATGACGGTGTTGCTGCTGTTCGTCCTGGAGGGTACGGTCGTGCAGGTGATTTCACCATCAACAGGGGGACTGTCCTGGATGACAGTACCCCGCTTTGCGCTGGTTTGCACGATCCTGATCTCTATGTTTTTAGGCAGAAGGGAAGGTCTGTACTACGGACTGGTATTCGGCCTTTTGCAAGACATCCTGTACGGGCAGGTAATCGGGATCTACACCTTTTCGATGATGCTGGCCAGCTATTTTTCAGGTCTGATCGTCCTCTTGTTTCAACGGGGGTTTGGTATGGTGCTTATTACCAGTATCCTGATCCTGTTCGGACATGAATGGCTTTTGTACAGTATGTATCGCGTGTTTGCTTTGGCTCCGCACGATGTTCAGTGGATCTTGAATAGTCAGATCCTGCCGACAGTCATTCTCAATAGTCTGTTATCTTTAGTCATGTATATACCGATCCAACGCTTATGCAAGACGATTGAGTCCAAGCGAGAAATGTCTGCGATGGAATAGTCAGGTGTGAGATGGAAATAAGAGGGGGCAAGATGGATGGAAGAGGAAAAAAAACAAAAATCGACCATTCCAATCCGACTCAATATCTTGTTCGTCATCGTGTTCCTCTTTTTTGCCGCAATTATTTTGCGACTCGCCTATGTTCAGCTGGTGGAAGGCGAGCAGTATAGACACGAATTGGAAAAGTTTAGCATTCGCGAACTGCCGATTCCGGCGCCAAGGGGACGGATTCTGGATAAAAACGGGGTCGTGCTCGTCTCCAACAAACCGGTATATACCGTTCAGTATGTAGAGGAGCAAGGGCAGGATATTGATGAAGAAAAAGTCGCGGATCGTCTGGCCAAAATATTGATTCCCGATGATAGCAAAATTGGAACGGATCAAGAACTGCTGAAAAAAACGATTGAGCTTCGCTCGACGCTGCCTGTCGGTTTCAACAGAGAAGAAACGAATGAGCTGAAGGCGAAAATCACTCCGATGCTGCAGCGATTGCCACAGGTGGATGAAGTCGATGCCATGACAGACCTCGAACTGGTCAAAACAGCGATGTTTGCAGGTTTGCGGGTTCGTTCGCCTTTTCAGGAAAAGCAACGGGCTGAGGTGGAAAAGAAGCTCGGCGCGATCTTTAAAACCAATGGAAACACACTGGATCTAAATAGCATTTCTGACTGGGAAATGTTCAAGCAAGCTGTAAAAGCGAATGTGGATATGAAGCTGTCTTTGGATAAAGAAGACCGCGATGATTTGGTTAAAGAGGTAAAGGCACAGCTTCGGCAATTGCCTACGCCTGATCAGCTTTCCACGAAGTCCGACATGGATCTTTTGCGTTACGCGTATATGTTTGAGCTGGACGTTGTGCTTCCACTGACAGAGGAACAGCGACTGCATCAATGGCACAAGCTTTCACTTCTGCAGGAGATGCGTTCCCCGCAGTTGGCCAGCTATATTCCGAGACGGGTGAAAACAAACATTTCCTCAGAGGAAATGTTTCAAATTGAAGAAAGACGTACAGAGCTGCCAGGGATCAGCGTGGAGCTGGAGCCAGTACGACAAATCATGCAAGACCCCGACGGAACGCCTTTTGCGACCCATATTCTCGGGTACATCAATGCTATTCGCCCGGATAGTCTCAAAGAATACCTGGCGCAAGGGTACAACGCGATCGACCGCGTCGGTGTTACCGGATTGGAGAGTTACTACGAGCGGTATTTGCGCGGCAAGGACGGCATCATGGAAGTCCATGTCAACAAGAACTCCGAGTCTGTAGAGAAGACGATGCGTCAGCCGGCCCAACCGGGTAATGACCTTGTGCTAGCATTAGATTGGCGTTTTCAAAGTAAAGTTGAGGCCATTTTAAAGGAAGAAGTTGAGGCATACAAAAAGCTACCAGCGACGCCAGATGAATTTAAGGAGACTCATGTGCTTGTCATGAATCCTAATACTGGTGAGATCTTGGCTATGGCGAGCTATCCAGATTACGATCTAAATCTATATTATGATCGTAAAAAGTTCAATGAAAATTACAGTTCACTGATTTTACCCAACGAGGCGAATCGCTTTATTTATACTCCTTACCCACCCGCTTCTACCTATAAACCGCTCTCGGTAATGATTGCGCTTGAAGAAGGGTTAACAACTCCTACAGAAACTATTTATGATTCTGGCGGATATTCTGTAGGTAATGCCTATAAGCGCAACTGGCGACCAGGCGGGCATGGACCTGTGAATGCGCGTCGTGCCCTCCAGGTTTCCAACAATACGTACATGTATATCATGGCTGATCGCCTGTTGAAAAAATCCAGTCCATGGCAGAACCAGTTCCGTATTCTGGATTATTACAACGCCCAGTTCGGTTTGGGTGTCAAGACAGGAATTGACTTGCCTGGTGAAAACAAAGGCTGGGAAAACCCATATCTGAACTACGGTAACCTGGCGGATGCGATGATCGGTCAATACGACTTGTTCACGCCGATGCAAATCGCGCAGTACGTGTCTACGATTGCCAATGGCGGCTATCGGGTCCGTCCGCATTTGGTGAAGGAGATTCGCCGTGGAACCACAGATCCTCAGGAACCAGGCCAAACCTTGAGTATTATCGAACCGGAAGTGTTAAATCGCGTTACGATCGATCCGAAGTACATTCAGGTCATTAAAGAAGGCATGCGCATGGTAACGCAGCCAGGTGGTACAGCAGTTCGAGATCTGAGCAACCTGCCTTTCGCTGTTGCTGCCAAAACCGGTACCGCGCAAACTGGGCGCAAAGCAGAGAACGCATTGCTCGTCGGATTTGCCCCTTACGAAAATCCACAGTTGGTTTTTGTCGTCATTGCGCCAAACAGCTTGAAGGATGGAACCTCCAGCTCAGCTGCAACAGGACCTGTATCGAGACGACTGCTTGAAGCGTATAACGAGTTGAATCCAGGTGTTCTCACGTCTGCACCCCCAAAAGCTCCGGCTCAAGGGCAATGACATTAGTAATGGTAACGATCCGGAAATGAAATACCCTCTCAATCGTGCTCGCACATTTTTAATGAGAGCTCGATTGAGACTAACCCATGTTCTGCTTTCATTCGGCAAATTTTTCATGTAGAGCAGGAAAGTACTTGTCTGGTGGCGAATGGTATCGGTCGAGGTGAAACAGGTGACGACTGTGAAAAGCAAGGTCACGATCAAAGGGACAAAAGACGGTCTCGTCTTTTTCATGGATGATACCTGTTCCTTTGAAGAACTGCTGACCGATTTGCGTGAAAAAATAGAGCATAGCCACCAACAAATCTTGTCAGGTCCGTTGATTCGAGTATCGATCAAGCTGGGCAAACGATACTGCACTCACGAACAACAAGAGGAATTGACAAAAATTATCCGGCAAAAAGGTAATCTGGTGATCCATTTGGTGGAAGCCGATGTGATCACCAGAGAAGAAGCATTTGCTGAGCGACTCAAGTCTTCGTTTCACGTGCAAGTGCATACCATTCGTTCTGGACAAGTCCTCGAAATGGAGGGCGATATTCTCCTCTTGGGAGATGTCAATCCGGGAGGGACGATTCGCAGTACGGGAAGCATTTATGTGCTTGGCCATCTGCGTGGTTATGCACATGCCGGGTTTTCTGGAGATACGGAAGCGATTATCGCAGCTGCCGTCATGAATCCGACTCAGCTGCGCATCGGTGAAGTGGTCAGTAAACCAGGAGAAGAGTGGACCAAGAATTCAGGCGGGACAGAATTTGCCTACCTGGAAAACGAGACGATGCTCGTCGCAAAAATGAACTATTTGCCACGGATACGCCCTGAGCTGGGAGAGAAAAAAGCATGAGGGTCGAAGGAATAGGGGGATCGGATGTGGGGATCGGAATTGTCGTAACTTCAGGTAAAGGCGGCGTGGGAAAGACAACCACTTCCGCTAATTTGGGAACAGCGCTTGCCTTGCAGGGGCAAAAAGTATGTATGGTCGACACAGATATCGGGCTTCGCAATCTCGACGTCGTGATGGGATTGGAAAACCGGATCATCTACGATTTGGTCGATGTTATAGAAGGAGCATGCCGTCTGCAGCAAGCACTGATCAAGGATAAGCGTTTTGAAAATCTATCCCTACTGCCAGCTGCACAGACCAAGGACAAAACAGCAGTCATGCCGGAGCAGATGGAAGAAATCGTCACACAGCTGAAGCGCGAATTTGATTATGTGATCATCGACTGTCCGGCAGGGATCGAACAAGGCTTCCGCAATGCTGTGGCAGGTGCTGACCAGGCAATTGTCGTCACGACACCGGAGAAAGCGGCAGTACGCGACGCAGACCGTATTATTGGCCTGCTGGAGCGCGAAAAGGTAGGTATGCCGAAGCTGGTGATCAATCGGGTTCGTTCCCACATGGTTAAAAATGGCGATATGTTGGATGTAGAAGATATTCTGGATTTGCTAGCCATTGACTTAATTGGTGTTGTGCCAGATGATGATCACGTGATCAAATCAGCCAATTCAGGGGAACCTGCAGTGATGAATCACGAATCCCGTGCTTCGATTGCGTACCGCAACATTGCTCGCAGGCTTTTGGGCGAGGCAGTGCCGCTGCAACCGCTGGAAGAAAAAGCGGGCGTCTTTAAAAAAATGCGTAAATTCTTTGGCTTGAAATAGGATAAGGTTTAAAGAAGCAGGCAAAAGAACAGGAGCCATCCTGTTCTTTCCTTCTTCACAGACCATTTCATTAGGGCTTCGCAGAAAAGCGGAAGCCACGTTTTCTAGGAGGAAAAAGATGGACCTGGAAAAACGACATTTAAAAACCCTCGATTGGACCATTCTGATCATTTTGGCTGCACTGGGTGTCTTTAGTTATTTGGGCATTTCCGGATCTGCCGCAGGGGTCGATAAGGCACAGCAACAGGTCTTGTGGTACGTGATCGGGTTTATCGTATTGGGAGGCAGCCTCCTTTTTGATTACAGGCTGTTCTACAATTTTGCCTTTGTCTTGTACGGATTCGGGCTGATCCTGCTGATTGGTGTGTTGCAGACAGCAGCGATCAATAATACGCATAGCTGGTACAATCTCGGACCAGTTCTGTTCCAGCCCTCTGAGCCCATGAAGCTGTTTACCATTTTGGCGGTCGCCAGGTATATGGCAAAACGGGCAGAAGACCCTTATCGCTTTCACTATTTTTACAAGCTGATTCCTGTCGCCTTGCTGGTGATGGTACCGCTGCTTTTGATTCTCATCCAGCCAGACCTGGGGACAGCATTGGTGTACACAGGCATGCTGGCTACGATGCTGATCGTCGGTGGAATTCGCCTGCTGCACGTGACTTACGTGGGTGGCTTGGTCGGAAGCTTGGCTGCTGGAATGGTGTTTCTCTACGAGTACAAGCAGGACATCTTCTTCAAGATCATCAAGCCGTATCAATGGGATCGTATCGTTTTCTGGCTGAATCCCGATCTGGAAGCGATGGGTCGAGGCTTCCAATTGAAGCAGTCGTTAATTGCTATTGGCTCTGGTCAGCTGGTGGGAAAAGGAATCGATACGCCTACTCAAGCGAGCTTTGGTTGGGTGCCAGTGGGGGAGAGCGACTTCATATTTACGGTGATCGCTGAAAAGCTGGGCTTTATCGGCGCAGGCCTTTTGATGATCCTGTTCTTCTTCCTGATTTATCGCATGGTTCGTATCGCGATGGAAGCAAAGGACCCGTTTGGTGCCTATGTCGTAGCTGGAGTCGTCGGCATGCTGACCTTCCAGGTATTCGAGAACATCGGCATGACCATTCAGCTGATGCCGATTACAGGGATTCCGCTACCCTTCATCAGCTATGGCGGAAGCTCGTTGATTACCAACTTTTTGATCATCGGCGTGGTCTTGAATATCGGTATGCGCAAGGACAAGTTGCGCTTTGACTAAATGCGTGACAAAAGGATAACGTTGTGATAAAATCAACCTAAGTTAACCATTTTTACAAGATGCAGTGATTTGATGGATTGGTTATGGAGTCGTGCCTTGTTGAGTGACGTCACCATGTCAAATCTCAACGATGCATGACTTTTTTGCCTTACCGCAATAGACTCCTGAAGTAAAAACAGGTTAACGCTACACTTCATCGCCTTACGGGGCGCAATGTTTAGGGAGGTTTTGTTTCATGCAACAAGGTATCGTAAAATGGTTTAACGCAGAAAAAGGATACGGTTTCATCCAAGTTGATGGAGGAGACGACGTATTCGTACACTACAGCGCGATCCAGACAGAAGGTTTCAAATCTCTGGACGAAGGCCAAAAGGTTGAGTTCGAGATTGTTCAAGGAAGCCGTGGACCTCAAGCTGCTAACGTATCTAAACTGTAAAAATTTTTGTAAATCCAAGGACAGTCTCTCTATGGGGAGACTGTCTTTTTTGCTATATAGGAAAGTATATAATTTTGAGGGGCGCAAGTCCCTCTATTTGTTGGTAAAATCGTTATAT